>JAZADA010000309.1:0-11552 GCA_036124135.1 Planctomycetota bacterium
GATCACATCACACCCCTGGCGCAAACATTCACCCAGGACATCTATGATTCCGGCCTGAAACTTGGCTTCAGTGCTCGCAGCATTGACGAGGCCTGTACGCTGTCCCTCCAGGACATCAGCACGTTCACTTCGCTGGCCGAATCGCGATTCCTGCAGGGCAGCGTGCGGCTTTATTCCCGTTACAACAATCGGTTTCGGCGTGTCCGGCGTCGAAACCGCAACCGACTGGTAGAACGCATCATCCTGGAACGTCGCCAGGAACGACAACAATTTGGAGACACGGTCTACCTGTTGAAACCGAACATCAAGCGATCACGTGGTGGCCTGCGAGAGCTGCAATTGGTTCGTTGGATCGGTTTCACACGGCATGGAGAAACGGACCTGGATAGCCTGCGTCGCATGGGTGCCTTGACGCGAGAAGATCGCAACACCCTCCGATCCGCCTATGATTTCCTTCTACGACTGCGCAATGAAATGCACTTTCACGCCGGGAAATCCCAGGACCTGCTGACGCGGGAGGAGCAGGTACGGCTGGCGGAAAAATACGGCTACGAGACCGATGAAAGCTTGCTGGCCGTGGAACGGTTCATGCAGGTTTACTTCGAACATACCAGCCAGGTCCGGTACGCCCAGACTCACTTTGTTCGCTCGGCCCGCTCTCCCCGCACCTGGGCTCATTTCTGGGGTTCGTTGTTCAGCCACCAGGTGGAGGGAGATTTCCTGGTCGGCCCCTTCCAGATCCGGGCGACCCGCCGAGGGCTGGAAAAGGTGAGTACGGAACTGTCCGAAGTGCTGCGATTGATGGACCTGGCCAATCTCTACGACAAGCGTATTGATCACTCTGTCTGGCAAGCCATTCGCAAGGCCATGTTAAAGCGAACCCAGATCGATATCTCGCCTGAGGCAGCCAGGCGTTTTCTCTCCCTGCTGTCGGAGCCGGCGCGGCTGGCCGCCTTGCTGCGCAGGTTGCACGAACTGCGTGTCCTGGAATGTTTCATTCCCGGCATGCGAAAAGCCCGGTGCCTGCTGCAGTTCAACGAATACCACAAGTACACGGTGGATGAACACAGTATTCGGGCCCTTCAGCATGCGACCGAGTTCATCCGCGACGATGGACCCCTGGGAGATGCCTATCGCAGCCTGGAGCACAAACGCACGCTGCACCTGGCCCTCTTGATGCATGACCTGGGCAAGGGAACCAACGAGGATCACTCGGAAGTCGGCGTACGGATCGCCAGGAAGACCGCCGCTCACCTGCAATTGCCACCGGCGGAAACGGAAACCATCTGCTTCCTGATCCACAAGCACCTGATGATGTCTAACCTGGCACTGCGACATGATCTTAATGATCCAAGCATCGTCCTGAAGTTCGCCGTGGAAGTCGGCTCACCCGAGATCCTCCAGATGCTCTACCTGTTGACCTGCGCGGATATCTCAGCGGTAGGCCCGGGAGTCTTCAATAACTGGAAACTGGATCTGCTCACGCAGTTGTACCATCGCGCTCGCAATCACCTGACGGGTGAATCCGGCCTGGCGGGATCCGACCTGACCCTCGAGCAACAACGAACCGAGTTGCGACAGCAGGCAACCATCGCGGACGAGGACCGCAAGCGATTTAATGAACTGGTCAATGCGGTTCCGACCGGTTACCTGACCTCGGTTCCGGGAGACCACATCCTGCCACAACTCGAGGCCCTGCTCCACCTGGAACAGGGCAAGGCACTGGCCTGGGCACGATGGGTTCCCGAACGCAACGCAGTTGAATACACGATTGGTTCCCACGAGGCCACCATGGCCGGGATGTTCCATCGCCTGACCGGTGTCCTCAGCAGCCAGGGAAACCAGATCATGGCTGCCGAGATCGATCGCCTGACGGAAAAACTCGTGATCGACCGGTTTTACGTCCAGGATCTTGATTTCCCGGAACATCCCCCCGAGGCGCGTTTAGCGGAGATCTCAGCCAAGCTACTCGATGGCATTGAAAATCCTTCCCCGGCACCACTGACATTTCGCAAGATCTGGCAATCCAGTTCCGAGCAGGCGGCCAGCGAATTGAACCCCATGCCGACACGCGTGGTCATCGACAACAATACCGTCCGTGCATTTACCATTATCAACGTATTTGCCTACGACCAGATCGGGCTGCTCTATACCATCACACGTGCCCTCTACGACTTGAAACTTGAAGTCCACCTGGCAAAAATTACCACTCACGTGGACCAGGTAGTTGATATCTTTTACGTGACCGATCGAGAGGAACAAAAAATCGAATCCACGGAACAACTTCAACAAATCAAGCGAAACCTACTTGCCGCCATCCAGGAGAACGAATAAACATTCAATTGGCCCCTGCACTCAATGCTCACCCCTCAACCTGGCCAGCAACCAGGCTATTAAATCTTAAAAGTAAATCCTGAAAGGAATCTTCCATGCATCATCATTTTACCCTGCGTGCCACACTGATCGTTTTCGCCCTCCTGCTGGGAGCCACCCCGGGGATTCTCCAGGCACAACGTGCCGCACCGGACGAATTTGGTGTCAAGCTCGAGACGAGCCAGGGAGACGTGATCATCGTCGTCAATCGCAAGTCCGCTCCCCTGGGAGCCGATCGATTTCACAGCGCGGTAAAACAGGGATTTTACGACGAGTGTCGTTTTTTCCGCGTGGTACCGAACTTCGTCGTTCAATTCGGTATTAACGGTGACCCCAAGGTCCAGACCAAGTGGCGTGAAGCCAAGATCAAGGATGATCCCGTGATCGTCAGTAACAAGCGTGGAACCGTCACTTTTGCCACGGCTGGCCCCGGTACGCGGACAACGCAGTTGTTCATTAACCTGGGCGACAATTCACGGCTGGACGGCATGGGATTCGCCCCCTTTGGCAAGGTCATCAAGGGGATGGACGTGGTCGACAAGTTGACCAGCAAGTACGGCCAAATGCCCCAGCAGGGCCAGATCCAGTCAGAGGGAAATGTCTACCTGAAGAAGAACTTTCCTGACATGGATTTCATCAAGAAAGCGACCATTGTATCACTGACCAAGTAACGGGACCTAGAATCCCGCTGCCTTGCCCGGTGTCCGTGGATCATGAACCCCGATGAACTGTTTCCGCTCGGCATCATAGGAAATGGCCTGGGAAATCCCCACGCTTGACCGCGTCTCCACGCGATGCCCGATCGCTTTCAGTTCATTGACCAGGTCACGGTCCATCGTCCGCTCCACGTAGAGTCGGTCGGGGGTCCACTGGTGGTGAAAGCGGGAAATCGCCAGGGCCTCCTGGACAGGCATCTCCAGGTCCAGGTGATGGACGATTCCCAGCAGAACCTGGGTAATAATACGTGGCCCACCCGCGGCACCAATCGTCAGTACCGGCTGGCCGTCACGCAGCACAATCGTGGGACTCATGCTCGAGAGCGGCCGTTTACCTGCGGCGACTGCATTCGCCTCCGCGCCCAACAGGCCAAACGCATTGGGCACACCCGGTGCGATGGAAAAATCATCCATCTCATTGTTCATCACCACACCGGTGCCGGGGATGATCACCTTCGATCCAAACGTTGTGTTTACGGTGGCGGTAATCGCCACCCAGTTCCCTTCTGCATCTGCGGCCGCGATGTGGGTGGTATGTTTCCCGAAAACGTGGTTCTGCCAATCCGGTGGTGTTCCATGGCCCTTCACCACCGTTCGTTTGCCAGGATCGATCCGCTGGGCCAGTTGCTTTGCATAAGCTGGATCGATCAATCCCCTCGGTACCCGGACGAAATCAGCATCCCCCAACCAGTGGGCACGATCGGCAAAAGCAACTTTCATGGCCTCGGCAATCACGTTCGTAAATTTCGTACGATCGTCCTTGTACAACTGCTTCAAGTCAAAATGCTCCAGGATGTTCAGGATCTGTCCCACATGCACTCCACCAGAACTCGGCGGGGGAAAACCAACCACCGTGTAACCGCGGTACTTGGTGACGATCGGTTCTCGCTGCCTGGCCCGGTAATTGGCAAAATCTGCCTGGGTTATCAGCCCTCCGTTGTGCTCCATCCAGTGCGCTGTCTGGCGAGCCACCCTGCCACGGTAAAAAGCCTGGGCTCCGTTTTCGGCAACTTCTCGGTAGGTCGCGGACAGGTCCGCCTGTCGCAGCGTTTCACCCGCTTTAAGGGGACTACCATCGTCATGCAACAGGATCGCACGAGAACCTTCATAACGAGCCAGGTACCGAGCTACGGACTTCACCTTGCGAGCGTACCCCTCGTTGATAACGAACCCTTGCTGGGCCAACCTGGAGGCCGGCATCACCAGGTCTTTCCAGGGAGTCTTACCACAGGACTGAATTGCTTTCTCGTAAGCTGCCAGGGCCCCGGGAACGCCGGATGCCAACGGACCTACCTTGCTCAGTTCGGATTGCGGCTTACCATCCTTCAAGTACATGTCACGATGTGCCTTGGCAGGTGCCATTTCTCGCCCATCAATGGCAATCAACGTTCCGTCATGTCTACGAATAAGAATAAAACAACCGCCGCCGATACCTGAATTAAATCCGTCGACCACACCCAGTGTCAACGCGGTAGCCACGGCTGCATCAACAGCATTACCACCCGCCTTGAGAACATTCACACCTGCATCCGTGGCCAATGGATGAACCGAAGCGACCATCCCCCGGGACCCCTTACCTGGGTCTGCCTGAACCCCAGGTGCCCCTAGGGCGATTGTTACCAGGCAGGCAATAAGCAGCCAACAACCAGCGGCGCCAGTACGATCATTACATTTCTTCATGGGACGACATTCTTTCTGTTGTTCTCTCCAACCGGCCTAAACCCGGCTGAATCATTGCTACGTTGAAACCTGTTACCTTGACTGGCTGATCGCTACGCATGACCAAGGCCATTAAACCGAAAAACAAGGCAGGGTGCAAATTCAGCGACTTCCAGCATCGGCCTGTCGATTCCGGATTTGTCTAGCGAGGCTTTCCCACTACCTTTCGACGCGTTCCCCGGGTCTGGCAATGGGGACAGTAAAACGTCGATCGCTGGCACTGCACGATACGACGAATCGAAGCTGACTCACAACCGGGGCAAAGATCTCCCTCACGATCGTAGACACGGTGTAGATTCTGGTAACCACCGGACTGGTTCAGGGCATTGCGATAGGTGCCATCCGACAGGGTCGACCCCTCGTGTTCAATGGCTTCCAGCAGCACACCCTCCATGGCCTGGTGAATACGTTGCCACTGTTTCCGACTGACTCGATCACAACGTTTACGGGGATGAACGCCGGCCACGTGCAAGATTTCTGATGCGTATAGATTTCCCACGCCCGCCAGGGCGCGTTGATCCAGCAAGGCGACCTTGATTTCTCGACGGCTGGTGCCAAGCCGGTCCTGGAGCGATACGGGATCCAGTTGCAGTGCATCGGGCCCCAAACGGTCCGGCCCCAGGCGCAGGGCAAATTCTTTTGGCCGCAGCAGGTAAACCGAACCCAGGCCGCGGCGATCCCAGAACCAAAGTTGCTTGACAGGGCATTCTGCCAGGTCAATCCTGAGTCGCAGATGCTCGACGTTGGGCGGATCGGCCACCAGGACCAATCCCGTCATCCTGGGTTCCAGGATGATCACGTCATCATTGCTGAGTTTCACCACCACACGTTTTCCCACCCGGCCTACATCGACGATGGTCTGTCCGGTCACACGGCGGCGAAAAACGGCTGTTTTCGGCTTAATCGAAATTGGCTTATAGGTTCCGGCCAGGGATTCCAGCCCCGTAATACGAGCTCCCACGACCTGTAAAATACCGCGCCGCATGGTCTCGACTTCGGGTAGCTCCGGCATAGATGACTCCTTGACCTCGATCAAAAATCCGTGAAAAGAGTGGCCGTATTCTAGGAGACTTATCCGCATGCGTACAGGATTGGCAGCGGTCTCCCCCTCTCTCTCACCTTGACCCGTCGATCGATCAGGCCGAGAATCATGGTTTACAGCTCCTTGAAACCAAACTGGAAACGCATGCCTCCAAGGGCATCGATTGCTGAACCTGATGAATCCGTCGAACCCAGAGTCTACTGTGCCCGATGAACGTGGTCGTTTTGGTGATTTCGGTGGCCGTTTCGTACCGGAAACCCTGACCAAGGCACTGGACGAACTGTCGCAGCAATACCAGCAAGCCATCCAGGATCCTACTTTCCTGCCCGAGCTCGATGCCTTGCTGCATGATTACGTGGGACGTCCCTCTCCGCTCTACCATGCCGAACGGCTAAGTGAACTGTGTGGTGGCGCACAAATCTGGCTCAAGCGAGAAGATCTCAACCACACGGGTGCCCACAAGATCAACAACACACTGGGGCAGGCCTTGCTAACGCTGCGGATGGGTAAAAAACGCGTGATCGCTGAAACGGGCGCGGGCCAGCATGGTGTCGCGACGGCCACAGCCTGTGCTCGCTTTGGCTTACCGTGCATCGTTTACATGGGTGAAGAAGACGTGCGACGCCAGGCACCCAACGTATACAGCATGAAATTACTGGGAGCTGAAGTACGACCGGTTTCCAGCGGATCGCGGACCCTGCGTGATGCCATCAACGAGGCCATGCGGGATTGGATGTCCAGCGTCGACACCACGCACTACATCCTGGGATCTGTCGTGGGTCCCCATCCCTTTCCACAGATTGTTCGCGATTTCCAGTCAGTGATTGGCAGCGAGGCACGCCAGCAGTGCCTGGATCGTTTTGAGCAGCTTCCAGAACTGGTCGTGGCCTGTGTCGGTGGTGGCAGTAACGCTGCCGGGATGTTCTACCCCTTCATCGGAGACACGCAGGTTCGCCTGGTCGGGGTCGAGGCCGGTGGTCGCGGGGACCAGCCTGGCCAACATGCCTCGCCATTGAGCTTTGGACAACCGGGTGTGCTCCATGGCAGCTACAGTTACGTGATGCAGGATGACGATGGACAGACTTGTGACGTCCATTCCATTTCTGCCGGGTTGGATTACCCGGGTGTCGGCCCGGAGCACAGCCACTGGAAAGATACCAACCGAGTGCAATACACTTATTGCCAGGACGATAACGCCCTCCAGGGTTTCGATGCATTAGCAGCCCGTGAGGGTATCCTGCCTGCCCTGGAAAGTTCTCACGCGGTTGCCAAGGCCATGGAACTGGCTGCTGAGATGTCTCCCCAGGAACGTGTTCTTGTCTGCCTGTCCGGTCGTGGCGACAAGGACGCAGCCGAAATCGCCCGTCTCCGCAACGTGTAAACAACCACTAACCTTCAATCCTCTTTACGACCTATCGGGAAAATGACCCACCACGATGTCCGCTATTGATCAAATCTTTGCCGATCTGAAAAGCCAGCAGCGCAAGGCATTCATGCCCTTTATCACCGCGGGAGATCCGGACCTGGACTTTACCGGCGAAGTGATCAGGGAACTGGCTCGCCGCGGGTGCAGTCTCTGTGAACTGGGAATTCCCTACAGCGACCCGATTGCCGATGGCCCTGTCATCCAGGCCTCTTACACGCGGGCCCTGCAACAACAGGTTCGTCTTTCCCAGATCTTCGAAAAGACCACGCAATGGACTGCCGAGGTGGAAATGCCGCTGATCACCATGGTCAGTTACGCAATCATTTATCGACAGGGACTCGAACAATACGTCCACCAGGCCCGGGAAGCCGGTATTGCCGGGGCGATCGTTCCTGACCTGCTGGTGGACGAAGCGGATGAACTGGCAGAAATCTGCCGCCGTGAAGACTTCAGCCTGATCCAGTTGGTCACGCCAACCACGCCCCGGGAACGCGCTGTAAAAATTGCCCAGTCATCGAGTGGATTTCTCTATTATGTTTCCGTAACCGGAATCACTGGAGAACGGCAAGAGTTGCCCGCGCAACTGACCGAAGACGTGGGCTGGCTCAAGGAACAGACTGATTTACCAATCTGCATTGGGTTTGGAATCAGCCAACCGGAGCATGTCCAACTGCTCGGATCGGTTGCGGACGGTATCATCGTCGGCTCTGCCATTGTTCGCCGATTTGCGGACCTGGCCAAGGATTCACGTCCGGAAGTTCTCGATTCGATCGGCCAGTTCGTGGAATCCCTGCTGGCCGCCTTAAATCCATCTGCTGGCTGACCTGGCCACAGCCGTCTCACTCCAAAGCGTGCTGACACCCTGGCAGAGATTTTTCGTCAAATCCCTGTACTGGAACATCTTAAGTCTGTCCTTGTTTTAGTCACCGGGCCAATTCTATCTTGACCCTTTTGAAACAAGCTCGGTAGAGTTGAGGACACAGGCAGGTTGCTTCATTGCGAACAGGGCTTAAAAGTGAGGACCTTTTGCCATGAGATTTCAGTCACCCAAGCATCGGCTGCACCATTTCTTTGCCGGGATGTCGGAACACGTCTTCCAGACCAGGCTGGGAGTCGTGGACCCGCCGCTGACTGACTACATCACGGACATGCTGATGCGGTTTATTCGTTCCGATCATCCACAGCGTGTACTTTCTCGCCGCGGCAGCGATTTACACGACCTCTCCCGGATGCTCTGGGAAACCGAGCAGCAAGACGGCCCGCAGGATCGTCGGCAAGTCCACCGTTTGATTGGTGACATGGCTCTCTTCTGGACAGGGCTTTTTCCCGAGTCCCTGGAATCCGGATCAACCCAGCAGACGCCAGGGCAATTCAGTGCTTATTGCTCCCAGGGAAAGCGTGCCTACCTGATCGCCAGCAAGCTGGACATCACCGATACAGAAGATGCACCGGGGGACGTCCTGCAGAGGCTGGCAGAACAATTTGAAATATGTGCAGCCGGCCTGCGAACGATTCGCCAGCAGTGGAAAGAGTCCACGGATACACCGGGGCTCCCCCCGGAAATGCTGCTGGACTAACTACGGATTACTCTGTTTCGAGTTATCTTCTTGTTTCGCCTTCAGCTGTTGGTAGTCATCAGGGGTATCAATGTCTTCCAGGGGCCCTTCGTCCTCCCAGGCAATAGTCCGACCTGGATGACGAGCCCATAGTTCGCGAATCCCCTGGTCCGAATCGAGCTGATTGACCGTGACTGCCCACTCCCAGGGGAACAGGACCGGGTGTCCCTTCAGATCTCCAACCCGCGGCGCAATGATCGCCGGTTGTGCTGGCTGGTGCGCAGCCAGCACATGATTGACCAATGCACTGGACAAGCGCGGCATATCTGCCGGGGCCAACATCCAGACGTCGGATGCCCCTGGCTGGTAATGTCGCTGGATATGGTCCAGGGCTCCCTGCACCGAAGCCTTCATATCAGCCGGTGGCGGATCCAGCACCACCACGTCGACTGCATGCTGGGCACACTGTTGCAGCAGGGGTTCATCATCAGCTCGCACGGTAACCAGGGTTTCTGACACCTGGCTCTGGCACCAGGCCTGTAACACCTGGTCAATCACGCAACCACTTTCCCACGGCATCAGCAGCTTGGGACGTCCCATCCGGCGACTCTGTCCCGCCGCGGGTATGATGGCAAAGCTCCGTACCATTTATCGACTTTCCGCGGCATCCAGGATACGCTGCTGCGATCGGCCTGGCACCTGTCCGCCCAGGTTACGGTGAGCGACCAACTCGGCACAAATACTCACCGCGATTTCCGCCACGGTCTGGGAGCCGATCTCGATTCCCAGTGGCGCGTAAACCTGCTCCAGGGCTTCTGCCGTAAGCCCTTCTTCCAACAGGTCCTGGTAGATCATCTTGATCTTACGCCGACTACCAATCATACCGACGTAACGTGCCCCACGATCGGCCAGGTGATAGAGGGCTCGTTCATCGTGCTGGTGTCCGCGTGTAACGATCAAGCAGTAGGTATCGCAGTTGATTTCCAGGCCTGGCAAGACCTCTTCAATATCACCACAAATACAATCCTGGGCGCGGGGAAATCGCTCCGGGTTGGCATACTCCTCGCGGTCATCAACAACCCAGACATCGAAATCCAGCTCCGCTGCCAATTCCGTAACTGCCTTGCCGACATGACCGCCGCCGACAATCACCAGTCGGCAACGCGACAGCAAGGGTAGCGTCGCGATACCACCACTGGCCTGGGCGCGAGGCCGTGTTTCCAGCGCGGGCAACCGACCCACGATCTGATCCAGGGATGCCTCGACATCCGTTGCGTCTGCCACGGACTCAACTGCCAGCAAATGTCCCTCACCATCAAACAGGTAACTACTGGGAGCCGGTAACCCGCTGGCTTCCTCGTCAAAGACAATCGCCTCGATGACGCCTGCACTGGCCTCGATAGCACGCACCAGTTCCAGGAAATAATCCCGGGCCATGTTTTCAGCCACGGGCTGGATCAACACTTCCATGCGACCACCGCAGATCAAGCCATCGTCCCAGCCGTAGTCATGATCCAACTGGAATCGACACACCTCGGCAACGCCCCGATCCAGGACACCCAGCGCGCGGCGCTTGACCTCGGCCTCCACGCAGCCACCACCAAGGGTTCCTGCCTGGGAACCATCGGCATAGACCAGCATCGTGGCCCCGGCTTTTTGTGGCGTACTCCCGCGTGTCTCAACAAGACGGCAGTAAGCCGTCGGACGTCGATCCGCAAGCAACTGTTTTAACTGGGGTAATAATTCACGCATGGTTTGGCGGATCCACGGGGCTTAAAACCTGGATGACGGTCTGTTTCACGAGTTCCTGCACATGGCCACGATATTCCACCATGTGGGGAGCGACCAGGTGGGCCTCGAGCGCTTCCAGGCTCTCCCATTTCTCCATCACGGTGACCACGTTATCGCGTGCGGGCCCCTGGGCACCAATCTCGGTTGCCAGGTCAATCGTGGGGCCATATTCAATACATCCCTGTTCCTCGTGAACGAGAGGAACCAGGCGATGGAAATGTTCCAGAAAGGCGTCTCGCTGGCCATCTGCCAGTTCGATCGTAGCAACCACGTGAATCATAAAAAAACTCCCAATATTTTGATTAGCTTAACGACTCTCCATATTGTGGACGGGAACCAAAATCGAAACAATAGCCCCAGTAGGTTCGCCTGTTACCAACTGCAGGCTGCGAATCCTCGATTCAGCGTTATTCAAGGAGATTCTCGAAGTGAACACTTCTGCGGCAGGAAAAGAAAAACTAGACGTAGAGCTGGCTGTTAAGGATCGGTACAGCGCTGCCTCCCAGGCAGCCGAACCTTCCCTCTGCTGCCCGGTGCAATACCAGACGCAGTACCTGGAAGTACTTCCCCAGGAACTAATCGACCGCGATTACGGTTGTGGTGATCCTTCTCGTGATGTGCACAGCGGCGAAACCGTACTCGATCTCGGTTCCGGTGGCGGGAAAATTTGCTACATCGCGTCCCAGGTGGTGGGAGCGACGGGCCAGGTCATCGGGGTCGATATGAACGATGACATGTTGTCACTGGCTCGGCAACACCAGGGCACCATTAGTGAACGGATCGGCTGGGACAACGTACGTTTCTGTAAAGGTCGCATCCAGGACTTGGCCCTGGACCTGGATCAACTAGAGACATACCTGGGTGAACATCCGGTGCAGCGAACCGAGGACTGGCTGGCCGTACAAAGCTGGGCTGCTCGCCAGCGCCAG
>JAZADA010000310.1:0-16952 GCA_036124135.1 Planctomycetota bacterium
TTGTGCATGTATTTCGGGGTTTCCGATCTCTTCGATTTTCAGGTTAACCCGGCGGCCGATCAGGTTCTGCAGTTCGTCCTGCAAGGTTTCAACATCCTGACCTTTCTTACCGATAATCAAGCCCGGTCGAGCCACGTGAAGAACCACCTTAACCTCGACGCTGGTTCGTTCGATCTCGATACGGTCAATCCCTGCGGCGCGACTCTTGGGATTGTTCTTGATAAAGTCCCTCACTTGCTTGTCTTCAAGCAGCAGGCCCGCAAATTCCTGCTTAGAGGCAAACCAGCGACTTTTCCAGCCGAGGGTAATACCAGTGCGGAAACTAATTGGATTAACTTTTTGGCCCATCGTTCGATCCTAAAAATGTCAATGATTGGCGGCGTGTTACCGCTTCAATGTCAGTCCGTTGGGTTGCAGGGTTTAATCGGTGTCTAATGTAATATGAATATGTGCGCTGCGTTTCTTGATCATGTAAGACATGCCACGAGCACGGGGTCTCATGCGTTTGAAAAACGGCCCATTGTCCACGCGTGCTTCGCTGATGATCAGGCTTTCCGTGCGGACGGTCTGGCCACGATTCTGATCTGGATCCTGGGCATTCCCGAGGGCACTGCGGATCACTTTCTCAAGCATGCGGGCACCTCGTTGCGGTTGATATCGCAGGATATCGAGCGCTTCGTCGGCAAATTTTCCACGTACCATGTCAGCCAGCGGACGCACTTTCCGTGCGCTGATGCGAGCGTAGCGATGTGAAGCTTGATAGGCCATGATCTTAGTTCTTCCTGATTACCTATTTCCCTTGCCGCCGTGTCCGCGGAAGGTTCGCGTGGGAGAAAACTCACCGAGCTTGTGCCCCACCATGTCCTCGGTCACGAAAACTTTCAAGTGTTGCTTGCCGTTATGTACATTAAAAGTAAAACCCACGAACTCCGGGACGATGGTACAGGCCCTTGCCCAGGTAATAATGGGGTCTTTAGTGCCGGCGTCCAACTGTCGTTGCACCTTGCGGTACAGCTTGAAGTCGACGTACGGTCCTTTTTTCAAGGAGCGGCTCATAGGATCCCTTTAAATAAAATAATGTACTGTCTGGTTTAAAGTCGCAGGTTGCTAGTGTTACTTCAGTCGTAGTTGGCCATACCGTCTCGAACGACGACGTCTTACGATCGCTGCATTGGATGGCTTGCGTCGTTGGCGAGTCGATCCACCCTTGGCCGGAACCCCCGTGGGGCTGACCGGGTGGCGACCACCCTTGGTACGTCCCTCACCACCACCATGCGGATGGTCAATGGGGTTCATCGCCGTTCCGCGAACGTGGGGTCGTCGGCCCAACCATCGCTTGCGACCTGCCTTGCCAAGTCGAATGGCCATATGGTCGGAGTTACCCACCTTGCCAATCGTTGCTCGACACCGTGAGGGCAATCGTCGAATTTCACCGCTGGGAAGATTAATCTGAGCCCAGTCGGATTCGCGTGCTACCAGGGTGGCTCCGGTTCCTGCACTACGGCAGAGAACGCCTCCTCGACCTGGGAGCATCTCGATATTGTGAATTGAGGTTCCCAGCGGCATGCTGGCCAGGGGCAGGCAGTTGCCGACTTCCGGCGGGGCATCCGGCCCATTTTGCACGGTGGCTCCAACCACGAGGCCATCGGGAGCCAGGATATAGCGTTTTTCACCATCGGCATAATGCAGCAAGGCAATACGAGCGCTTCGATTTGGATCGTATTGAATGGAACTCACGGCTGCCGGGATGCCATCCTTGAAGCGGCGAAAGTCAATGACACGATACTGTCTCTTGTGCCCGCCACCACGATGTCGTGCGGTTATCTTCCCCTGGTTATTGCGACCACCGGTTTTCTTGATCGGGCGCAGCAAGGATTTTTCTGGCTTGGCCCCTGGGGTCAGGTCAGCAAAGTCACTTACCGTGGCACCACGTCTGCCGGGTGAGGTCGGTGTGGATTTACGAATTCCAATAACTATCTATTCCTGGCGAAACTGCCATCGAATCGTTTAGAAGAAGTCAATTCCCTTGGATTCAGGGTCGAGTGTTACAAGTGCTTTTTTCCAGGACTTGGTATAACCGTAACGAAAACGGTAGCGTCGCGGTTTGCCACGTCGATTCTGGATTCTTACCTTCCGCACCTTGACGTCTTCAAACAGTTCTTCGACGGCGTTGCGAATATCAATCTTGTTTGCCAACGGATTCACCTCGAACGCGTACTGGTTGTTTCGCGTCGAGCGATCCATACCTTTCTCGGTCACCAGTGGACGCAGGATGACCTGATGAGGTTCCAACTGGATACCACTCTTGGTGTCAGCCTGTTTTTGTGGTGAATTTTCCGCTGCCATTTGATTCAGTCCATTTAAAGGGACAGGTGTCTTGAATTATGATTTAGCTTTCTGTGCACCAGCTGCCTGCTCCTGCAGGCGGTCCAGCGCGGCCTTGGTGACCAGCAAATGCCGTGGGGTCAGTACGCTTAATGCATTCAGGTCACTGACAGGTGATACGGTTACACCGGCAATATTGCGGGCACTCTTGTAAACAGTGACGTCATGTTCCGCCGTAGCAATCAGTGTCGTCTTACCGGCCAGCTGAAGTGCCTTGAGGATCCCAGCCATTTCTTTCGTCTGGGGTACATCAAAGGACAAATCATCGATCACGGTGATTTGTTCATCCTTGATCTTGGAAACAATCGCCATGCGAGTAGCAGTCCGGATGGCCTTGCGAGGAAGTCGGTAACTGTAATCACGAGGCTGCTTGGCAAAGATGTGCCCACCACCACGTCGTACTCCGGAGCGAATCGCACCTGCTCGAGCGTTACCAGTACCTTTTTGGCGGTACATTTTTTGGGACGAGCCGGCAACGGCCCCCCGGGAACGGGTGCTGGCAGATCCCTGCCGACGATTTGCCTGGTACATGACAACGACGTCATGCAGTAACTGGCGATTGATTCGCGGCGACAGCTGATCGAGATCAATCTCGTACTGCCCGACTTCTGTGCCGCTCGAATCTAAAATGGGTAAGCTTGCCACTGGCCTTTAAACCCCCGGTATTCGGGTCATCCTACTTTGTTGGTTTCACAGATAAGTAAAAATCCCCCGTTGGAACCTGGCACACTGCCTCGGACCAGCAGGAGATTATTTTCTTCGTCGATACGTACTATTTCGAGATTCCGGGCAGTAACACGGGTGTTTCCGTACTGGCCGGCCATTCGTCGCCCTTTAAAGAGTCGACTGGGCGTTGCACTCATGCCCGTACCCCCGGCATGACGGTGTACTTTCTTGACACCATGGGTGGCTCGTTGGCCTGCAAAGTTATGTCGTTTCATCACGCCGCTGAAGCCACGACCGATACTGGTCCCCGTGACATCCACTTTCTTGATTTCCTCGAAAGCGGCCACCGTTACCTGTTGACCTACTTCAGCATCCCCAACGGGTCCCCGGATTTCACGCACGAAAACCTTGGGCTCACAGTCTGCCTTGGGAAGCGGTTCGACACCTGCCTCCGCACGCCGCTTCGCTCGCTTGCTATTAAGCTTCGCGGTCACGTGTCCACGTTCACTGCGCCGTGCCTGGCTGGAACGTGAACGGGGACGATCATCACTTGGGCGTGTCTTGTCCAGGTAACCCAGCTGGACAGCTTCGTACGAATCGCGTTCGACCGTACGGACTTGCAACACGTCACACGGACCGGCTTGAATCACGGTCACCGGAACGGCTTGCCCTGATTCGTCGAAGATTTGCGTCATCCCGACCTTGCGACCGAGTATTCCTGCTGCCATGATCCGTGCCTTGTGTTGTGTCGCAGATGGGAACTTGAAAACCGGGAGTAATCCCGTTGTTTCAGATTACCCAACTAGCGTCCATGTCATAAAGTATCTCGTTAAGCCAGTTGAAATAATTGGCGTATTGGCCGTTGGCCAAGTTTTCTGGATTGTTATCGCTGCTTGATTTTAATGTTAACGCCAGCCGGCAGGCTGAGCTTGTTCAATGCTTCAATCGTCTTGGCGGTTGCCTCGAGGATATCAATCAACCGTTTATGGGTGCGAATCTCGAATTGTTGGCGAGCCTTCTTGTCGACGTGTGGTCCGGAAAGAACGGTGTAGCGTTCGATTCGAGTTGGCAACGGTATGGGTCCGTGAACCTCGGAATGGGTTCGTTTTGCCGTGTCAACAATTTCCTGGGCACCCTGGTCCAGGACAGCATGGTCATAAGCTTCCATGCGAATACGAATGCCTGTATGTTGTCCTGCCACGATACCGAATCCCGAAAAAAAACGTCTACCTCTAACCTACGATACGCCGAGCCCGTTAAGGTTCCGACTCACGTTTCCACAAGCCCCCGCTTCTGACCCGAATCCGGCTCAGGGGGAATCAATTATCCTAGGGCCCCTGAAGAGTCTCGTCAACCGCCAAGAGGGGGCAGGAGACAGGAAAAAAACAGCATTTTTAGGGCTGGAGGGAGTCCGCGGCAGGGGGTGCCTCGGCGGGATGCCTGCTAGAAGCGAAACTGGTCTGCATCCTGGGAGGGCGCGGGTGCATAATGGAGAGGTTCCAGGGAACATCCAGCGCGACCCTGGCTCAGACTGCGCATCGCACTGGAATAGCCAAAAAGCTCCTTGAGCGGTGCATGTGCCTCGATATAGGTCAGGCTCCCACGATTCTCCGTGTTGACGATAATCGCCCTTCTTTGCTGTAAATCCCCTGCGAAATCACCCAGATAGTCCTCAGGAGTGCTAACGATTAATTTCATGACGGGTTCTAGCAGAACAGGTTCTCCTGCTTCGAGTGCTCGTTCGAAAGCATCGTTTGTAGCGATTCGGAAGGCGATTTCGTCAGATTCTCCATCGACGTACTGACCACCTAGAATCGTGATCTTGAGTCGTGTCAGCGGGAAGCCGGCGATGCGCCCACCCCCTTGGGTACAACTTTTCAGTTCATCCAGCACCGTGGCCAGGTATTCCCCGGGAAGCTCCTCGGGTGAGGCATGGCTGAGAATCAAGATGGGTTGATTACCATCCTCGAGGGGTTCAATGCGGATTGAGACCTGGGCTGACTTTTGCTGCCCGGCAACCTGTCGTTGGCATTGTCCGGTGACATCCGCGGCCTGCCCGATCGTTTCCCGGTAACTGACCTGGGGCTTATGGAAGCGGACGTTGAGATTGAAATCTCTTAACAGCCGATTCTTGGTAACTTCCAGGTGGAGTTCTCCCATACCGCAGAGCAGGGTTTGCCCAGTTTCACCACTGATGACCTGCAGGGTGGGATCCTGTCGCTTCAACATCTCGAGCACATCCTGCAATTTGTCTCGTTCGGCCGTATTCTCGGGTTCAACAGCCATGGAGATGACGGTTTCGGGGAACTCGATTTTTTCCAGTAGAATGGGATGACTTGCATCGCAAATGGTATCGCCGGTCGTTGCATGCCGCATCCCGATGATACCCACGATGTCTCCGGTGTTGACGGCATCGACCTGTCCCTGGGGCTCGCGCTTGGTGGCATGGATTTGCCATAGTTGCGAGACGTTGTCTTTCTTCTCTTTTCCGGTGTTATAGACGCGGCTGTTGCTTTTCAGGGTTCCGGAATAAACACGTACCCAGGCCATGTCGCCGGTTTTTGCAGGCTGTACTTTAAAGACCAGTCCACAGAAGGGTTCGTCGCTGGTCGGTTCCCGATGCTGTACTTCTGCCTCTGTTTTTTTCTTGGAATCATCCTTGGCCGGTTTAATGCCTTCCACGGCGGGACGATCCGCCGGGCTGGGCAAGTAGAGTCCGACGGCATCAAGCAGTGGCTGGATGCCGATACCGTGCAATGCGGATCCGCAGAACAGTGGCTGAATGGCCCCTTTAAGTGTTGCTGCCCGGATGGTTTGTTGCATGAGTTCCAGGGGCAGTTCTTTTTCCTGTAGAGCCAACTCCATCAATTCATCGCTGTACTCGTAGAGTTGATCGAGCATTTTTTCCCGCCATGTTTCAGCCAGCCCCTGTAGTTCTTCCGGGATCGGACCGGCAAGAATGTCCTGGCCGTCGGTATCCGGATCAAAGGAGAGCATTTGCATGTTGATCAGGTCGACGATACCGCGAAAGGGATCGTCGACATGGCGAGGACCGGATCCGATGGGGATTTGCAGAACAAGTGGATTGCTGTCCAGTCGTTCCACGATTTGCTGCAGGACATGTTCGAAATTGGCGCCTTCACGATCCATCTTGTTGATGAAAGCCAGTCTTGGTACCTGGTATCGATTTGCCTGTCTCCAGACGGTTTCACTCTGTGCCTCGACACCTTCTCGAGCACTAAAGACAACCGTGGCTCCGTCCAGCACCCGCAGGCAACGTTCGACTTCCGCGGTAAAATCAACATGCCCTGGTGTATCGAGCAGGTTGATATGGGTTTGTTGCCAGGTGAATGTGACGCAGGCGGAATAGATGGTAATGCCGCGTTCCTGCTCTTCCGGATCGCTGTCGGTCTCGGTGGTTCCCTTGTCCACGAACCCCATGCGGTGTTTCGTTCCACTATAGAAGAGCATACGCTCGGTAACGGTGGTTTTACCGGCATCAATATGGGCGATAATTCCCAGGTTACGCAGGTTTTCGAGTTGTCGCAGCATGGTTCTGTCCTGGACCCATGGAGAGGGTGGGGTTCATCGTCGAGGCTGCCGATGGTTGGATTGTAGTGGCCTTTGCCGGCGCAAAAAGATGGCCGCACAAGTGATAGATACTTCTACGGCCAGCTTGTTCGAATTGTTTTTACCAGGCGAAATGAGCGAAAGCTTTATTGGCTTCTGCCATTCGATGGACATTTTCTCGGCGGGTCATGGCGGCCCCTTCTCGGTTGTAAGCGGCGACCAGTTCATCGGCCAGCTTGAGATGCGTGGGGCGTCCCTTTTTCTCTCGCACGGCCATTAGTAACCAGCGGAAGGCAAGTGCCTGCTGTCGGTTGCGGTTGACCTGCATGGGGACCTGGTAGGCAGCACCACCAACACGCTTGGAACGAACCTCGATCTGCGGCTTCACGTTTTCAATGGCCTGATTAAATACCTCGATTGGCTCAACGTCTTGAAGTCGGGTGGCAATTTCATCCAGGGCATTATAGAAGAGTGCCTGGGCGATTGTTTTTTTCCCATCCAACATCAACGAGTTGATGAACTTGCTGGCTAGCAAGGAATTGAACTTGGGGTCAGGAGTAAGTTGTTTTCTACTGGCGGTGATACGGCCCATATTGCCGGTCCCTTTCTTGGACAATAACCAAAGGTTATGACTTCTTGGCTCCGTAACGACTGCGAGACTGCTTACGTCCTTCAACCCCTAGCGTATCCTGCGCACCACGCACGACCTGGTAACGCACGCCGGGTAGATCCCGTACGCGTCCACCTCGGACCAGTACGATAGAGTGTTCCTGGAGATTGTGTCCTTCGCCGGGGATGTAAACGGTTGCTTCTTTCCCATTGGAGAGACGCACCCGGGTAATTTTCCGCAGGGCTGAGTTCGGTTTCTTGGGAGTCATTGTTTTGACAAGCAAGCATACGCCCTGCTTTTGAGGACACTTGTCCAGCAAGGGAGCCTTCGTGAATTTGCGTTTGCTCTTACGTCGTTTACGGACGAGTTGGTTAATGGTGGGCATTAATTTTCCTTCGTTTGCCTGAACGATTGCTGAGTGGCCTGGCAATGCCAAACTACCCAACCTAATGGTTGATATGGGGGGGTGTCAAGTTGGGTGGCGTTTGCCGTGTTTATTCCTCCGGCGTGTTTTCGTCTGGGCCGCTGGTTCCAAATAACTCATCCAGGGTGGATGGTGCACTGGTACCGGGGAGATTTTCCTCGGTAGCTGGAACCACGTCAGCAGTCGGTTCGACCGGTGGGGTAGTCACTTCGGAGCTTTCCTGTTCCTCATCGGCCTGTAACAAGGGGAACTGGGTCACGAGCGCCTGTTCTTTTTCTGCAGCCATTTGTTCCAAGGCAGCTGCCTGGTATTTCACTTCGGCATCTTGGAAGGTACGGAATCCGGTACCGGCTGGGATCAGGTGTCCGAGGATAACATTTTCCTTGAGGCCAACCAGGGAGTCAACTTTTCCGGCCAGGGCAGCCTCGGTGAGTACTTTCGTAGTTTCCTGGAAACTGGCGGCCGAAATGAAGCTGGAGCTTTGTACGGAGGCCTTGGTAATTCCCAGTAACTGGGTACTGGCGGTCGCCGGCTTGGGTCGACTTCCCTTGGAGGCCTTGCCGCCCAGCGTTTCTATTTGACTGTTCACCTGTTGGAAAACTTCCTTGGGAACGATCGCGTTGAGTTCAAAGTCACTGTCGCCGGGATCAGAGATCCGTACGCAACCGGCAAGATCCTGGTTGATCTGGCGGAATTCGAATCGATCCATCACCAGGCCAACCAGCAGGTTGGTGTCCCCGGCGGATTCAATAAGAACTTTCCGCAACATGCGAGCGATGATGACCTCGATATGCTTATCGTTGATTTCCACGCGCTGGCTGCGATACACCTGCTGGACTTCATGAACCAGGTACTGCTGCACGGCCTCTTCGCCGGATACTCGCAGGATATCGTGCGGGACCAACGGTCCATCGACCAGTGCCTGTCCGGATTTGACGATGTCCCCGGAGTGCACGAAAAAGCGCTTTCCATGGGGTACGAGATGTTCTTTTTCAATACCACTCTCGCTGGTGACGAGGATGGTTCGTTTGCCACGTTTCTTTTCCTTGGGCATCTCGACGGTACCATCGATTTCCGCGATGACTGCCGGATCCTTTGGCTTTCGGGCTTCGAAAATCTCGGTAACACGTGGCAGACCACCCGTGATATCACTGACTCCAGTAGCTTCACGTGGTGTCTTGGCAAGCACGGAACCGGCCTGAACGAAGGTTCCTTCGACGGCTTCGATGTGAGCCCTTTCAGGCAGGTAGTAGAAGCCCAGTCCGTTGCCCTCGTCGTCCTCGAGTACGATAGCGGGATGAAGATCACCCTTGTGGTCCATGATCAAGCGCCGGACATGTCCACCGGCATCTTTTTCCAGTCGGAGGGTTTCGCCTTCGATGACATCTTCGAGGCGGACCTTACCACTGACTTCTGCCAGAACCGGAATGCTGTGCGGATCCCACTGGCAGAGGACGACATTTTGCTTGACCTTCTGGTTCTCTTCAACCATCAGGACCGCTCCGGCAGGCACTTCATACTTCTCAATTTCTCGTCCCTTGGGATCGAGCAAGCTGATTTCACCGTTCCGGGTGAGTACGATATTGTTACCCTCTGCGTTGGTCACAAAGCTCATGCGAGTAAAGGTGACCTGGCCTTCTTTCTGGGACCGGATATCACTTTCTTCAATACTCGTATTGACCGTTCCACCAATATGGAACGTCCGCATGGTTAGCTGGGTGCCAGGTTCGCCGATGCTTTGGGCAGCGATAATACCGACGGCCATTCCTTCTTCCACCATGTTTCCAGTTGACATATCCATACCGTAACAGCGTCGGCAAACGCCCAGGGCAGCATCGCAGGTCATCGGGCTACGTACCTGGATGCGTTCGAGGCCGAGTTCTTCGATCTTGCGGCAGACCGTGCTGGTAATCAGGTCCCCGTCCTTGACGATTACCTCGTCGGTAATGGGATTGACGATGTTCTGACGGCTGACACGTCCGATGACGGCGTCAGACAGATGCACTTCCACCTTTTCACCACGGTAGATCACTCCCTTGGTGATTCCCTGGGTCGTTCCACAATCATCCATGGTCACGACGACATTTTGTGCGACGTCGGCCAGTTTACGTGTGAGGTAACCAGAGTCGGCTGTTTTCAGGGCCGTATCAGCTAGTCCCTTACGTGCACCGTGAGTGGAACTGAAATACTCAAGTACCGAGAGTCCTTCACGGAAGTTTGCCTTGATCGGTGTTTCGATAATTTCACCGGTTGGCTTGGCCATCAGACCTCGCATGCCGGCCAATTGACGAATCTGTTCGATACCACCACGAGCACCGGAATGGGCCATCAGGAAAACGGGGTTGACGTAACCATGACCACCACGATCATCCTGCTCCATGGCAGACATCATTTCACTGGTGATCTGTTCGCGGGCATGCGTCCAGGTTTCGAGGACCTGGTTGTAGCGTTCCATTTCCGTAATCACACCGCGATCGTACAGCTTGCGGAACTTCATTACGGTTTTTTCTGCCTCGGCGAGAATCTTCGTCTTGGAGGAGGGCGTGACGAGATCATCGGTCGCGAAGGAGAGACCACTGCGGGTACTCTCGCGGAATCCCAGCTGGTTCATGTCATCGAGGAGTTCGATCGTGGCCTTCCGCCCGAGTCGCTGGTAGCAATCGGAAATCACCTTGGCCAGGTCTCCACCACGCAACGAGATGTTGTAGAAGTCGAGTCCGTCGGGCAACATCATGTTGAACATGATTCGACCATAGGTCGTTTCGATGACGACACCGGGTTGATTTGCATTCTCGTCCTCGGCATTGACCTTCCGATGATCGGGCAGCCTTACCTTGATCTTGGCATGCATGTCGAGGGCACCCTGGGAATGTGCCAGATCGGCTTCTGCGAGGGAGGAGAAGGTCATGCCTTCACCTTTACGATTGGGAAGCTCGACCGTCACGTAATAACATCCCATGACCGTATCCTGGGAAGGACTCATGATCGGTTTGCCATTGGACGGTGCGAAGATGTTATTGGTAGACATCATCAGGGTATGGGCTTCCACCTGGGCCTCAATGGAGAGGGGGAGGTGAACGGCCATTTGATCGCCGTCGAAGTCCGCGTTGAATCCCTTGCAGGCCAGCGGGTGCAGGTGAATGGCGTTACCTTCCACCAGGATTGGTTCAAAGGCCTGGATTCCCATGCGATGCAGCGTGGGGGCACGATTGAGCAGGACTGGATGATTGCGAATCACCTGTTCCAGGATGTCCCAGACTTCCTCGTCCTTGCGTTCGAGCATTTTCTTGGCGCTCTTAATCGTATCGGCATGTCCGAGTTCTTTCAGCTTGCGAATAATAAAGGGTTGAAACAACTCGAGTGCGATTTTCTTGGGCAACCCGCACTGGTGTAGCTTGAGTTGGGGGCCAACCACGATGACACTTCGCGCGGAATAATCAACACGTTTGCCGAGCAGGTTTTCGCGGAAACGTCCCTGCTTTCCCTTGATCATATCGGTCAACGATTTGAGGGGGCGATTGCTGCTTCCCAGGACAGGCCGTTTACAGCGGTTGTTGTCGAAGAGTGCATCCACCGATTGTTGCAGCATCCGTTTTTCGTTACGAATGATCACTTCGGGTGCATTCAGATCGACCAGTTTTCGCAGTCGGTTATTACGATTGATAATGCGACGGTAAAGATCATTAAGATCGCTGGTTGCGAAGTTACCCGAATCCAGGAGCACGAGCGGTCGCAGGTCGGGCGGAATCACGGGGATCACGTCCAGAACCATCCATTCGGGCTTGTTGTCGCTGTCTCGAATGGCCTCGACGATCTTGAGGCGATTGGTAATATCTTTCTTCTTCTGCTTGGAATTGGTTTCTTCCAGCGCGATACGCAAGTCCTGCGAAAGTTGCACCAGGTCGAGGTTAGTCAGTAGTTTTCGAACTGCGTCGGCTCCCATGCCGACCTCGAAGCTACCCACGCCCCATTGTTCCCGTGCGGCTCGATATTCTTCCTCGGTGAGCAGTTGCTGGTGCTCCAGGTCGGTATCGCCCTTGTCGACGACCACGTAGTCCTGGAAGTAGACGACTTTTTCGAGGCTCGTGGTTTTTATGTTCAGCAGGTTGCCAAGGCGACTGGGCATGGCCTTGAAAAACCAGATGTGGACGACGGGGGCCGCCAACTCGATATGTCCCATGCGCTTGCGACGTACGCGTGAATGGGTCACCTTGACGCCACAGCGGTCACAGATCATGCCCTTGTATTTCATTCCACGGTATTTTCCGCAGCCACATTCCCAGTCCTTTTCGGGCCCGAAAATTCGTTCGCAGAACAAGCCGTCCTTTTCGGGACGGTAAGTTCGGTAGTTGATGGTCTCGGGCTTCTTGACTTCACCGAAGGACCAACTGCGGATGTCATGTGGTCGCGCGAGGCTGACTTTGACAGAGGCGTAGTCGTTAATCCTGTCATATGAGCTTTCGCTTATTGTCATCTACCCGAGCTCCTTAAAGGGGTTCACCGTGGGGCGAATTGATTATTGATTAATTCAGGGTTCGTGGATGCCGTACCTGGCGGACGAATCAGTTAAATCCTGTGTTTTTCCAGTTGCAGGTTCAGTGCGAGTCCGCGGATTTCATTGGTCAACACGTCGAAACTGGCGGGTGTGCCAGCCTGCAACGTGTTTTCACCTTTGACCATGGATTCGTAAATCTTCGTACGACCTTCCACATCGTCACTCTTGACAGTCAGCAGCTCCTGGAGAATGTAGGCAGCGCCGTAGGCTTCCAGTGCCCACACTTCCATTTCTCCGAAACGTTGGCCACCGAAACGTGCCTTACCACCCAGGGGTTGTTGCGTGATAAGCGAGTACGGTCCGGTGCTGCGAGCATGCACCTTGTCGTCAACAAGGTGATGAAGCTTCAACATGTAGATGTAGCCAACCGTGGTTTCCTGCTTGAGAGCATCACCGGTGCGCCCGTCATAGAGGATTGATTTCCCATGTGACGGCAGGCCAGCATCCTTGAGACACTGGTTGATGTCTTCTTCCGAGGCACCATCAAAGACGGGCGTGATTGCCTGGAAGCCCAGTTTGGCTCCAGCCCATCCGAGGTGCGTTTCGAGGATTTGACCGACGTTCATACGACTGGGTACGCCCAGCGGGTTAAGCATGATCTGGATCGGCGTGCCGTCCTCGAGGAATGGCATGTCTTCCACGGGCAGTATCTTGGCGATGACGCCCTTGTTGCCGTGACGTCCTGCCATCTTGTCACCCACGGAAATAACGCGCTTGGTGGCAACGTAGACGATGACCTTTTGCAGTACTCCACTGCGTAATTCATCGCCACGTTTCATGCTGTTTAGCTTCCGGTCTCGCTCGTCGATGGCGTCTTCCAACGCAGGCTGATGTTGCTTGTAGATTTGCTCGATCTCGGTGATCTTAGCACTGCTTCGCATGCCTCGAGTCACATGGCTGAGTTGGAAATTCTCAGCGGTTTCGGCAATGAACTTGGGATCCTGCTCTTCGCTGACGAGTGGATTGTTGTCGTCATCGGTCAACTTGCGCTTGAGCGTTTCTTCGAACTGTCCCACCATGGCTCCGAACACCTGGGAGATCTGGTCATTACCCTCTTTCTCGAGCTGCTTAAGTTCTTTCTCGAAGAGCTTGCGATCTTCTTCAGAGAGGCTCATGCGTCGTGAAAACTTCTGGGTGTCGACTACGATGCCTTCGATCCCGGAAGAGACCTCGAGCGAGTCGTTTTTGACATCCTCGCCGGCTCGCCCGAAGATGGCATGCAGCAACTTTTCTTCAGGCGTAAGCTCAGTCTTGGATTTCGGAGAAACCTTGCCCACCAGGATGTCGCCGGGGCGAACATAGGTGCCGATTTCCACGATGCCACTTTCATTCAGGTTGCGGAGCGCTTTCTCGCTGACATTGGGTATGTCGCGGGTGAACTCTTCACGTCCCAACTTGGTTTCGCGAATTTCAACCTCGAACTGTTCGATATGGATCGATGTGTAGGTATCGCTCTTGACCAGTTCCTCGCTAATGATGATGGCATCTTCAAAGTTGTAGCCATCGAACGACATGAAGCCGACCAGCACGTTGCGGCCCAGGGCAAGTTCACCCAGGTGCGTGGCAGCACCGTCGGCCAGCACCTGGTCCTTTTCAACCTTTTCACCGAGCTGGATGATTGGTTTCTGGTTCTGGCAGGTGCGTTCGTTGAGGCCGGCAAACTTTTTCAGGGGATAGACGTCGGCGCCTACCTGGATACGAGTTGAATCGCAATAGGTCACCTTGCCCGCACGCCGGGCTCGCACAACCATGCTGGAGTTCTGCGCCACGGCCGTTTCCATGCCAGTGGCAACGATGGGTGGTTCAGCGACGAGCAGGGGTACGGCCTGCCGCTGCATGTTGGATCCCATCAGGGCGCGGTTCGCATCATCGTGTTCCAGGAAGGGGATCAGCCCCGCCGAGACGCCAACCATCTGGCTCGGTGCCACGTCGATGTACTGGATCTGGTCCGGTGTTACGAGCTCGAAGTCAGATCGGTAACGAGCAACCAGGTTGGGTCCCTTGATCGTTGTCTTGTTTTCGACTTCGGTGTCTGCCGGTGCCACGAAAGAATCAGATTCTTCATCGGCGCGTAGCCAGACGATTTCGTCCGTCAGTTTCCCCTTGCTCACTTTTCGATAGGGCGTGACGAGGAAGCCATAATCGTCCACGCTGGCGTAAATAGCCAAGCTGGAAATAAGCCCAATATTGGTCCCTTCCGGAGTTTCAATCGGGCAGATCCGACCGTAGTGGGAAATGTGCACATCGCGCACTTCGAAGCCAGCTCGCTTACGATTCAAACCACCTGGCCCCAGCGCGGACAGCCGACGTTCGTGTGTTAACTGGGAGAGCGGATTTGTCTGGTCAACGACCTGGGAGAGTTCCCCACGACCAAAGAAGTACTCGATGGCAGCAGAAACGCTCTTGGGATTGATCAGGCTGCGGGGCGAGATGTCCGTATTGTCGGACTTGAGGCTCATGCGTTCCTGGACTGTCCGGCGTAATTTCAAGAACCCCTTGCGGAGCTCGTCACTGGCCAACTCGTCGATGGTTCGTAACCTTCGGTTGCCCAGGTGATCGATATCATCGACCTGGCAGCCCTCTTCGGAGGTGCTGAGTTTCAGCAGGTAGGCGATGGAAGCAATCAGGTCTTCCGGTCGCAGGGTCATTTCTTTTTCCGAGACCCCGAGGTCGAGTTTCCGGTTAATGCGGAAACGGCCTACACGTCCAAGTCGGTAGCGGTTGGAATCGTAAAACTTTTCCTCGAAAAGTGTTCTCGCTTTTTCCAGTTGTGGTGGGTTGCCCGGTCGCAGGCGTTGGTAGATACGCAGCAGGGCTTCCTCGTGACTTGAAGTCGGGTCATCGTTCAGGCTGTTGAACATGAGCGGGACCTTGGGAGCCGGCATTACTTCGACTTTCTTGAGCCCGGCTGTGCAAATGGTTTCGGCGATGCTCTTGGAAATCTTATGTCCTGCTTCGACGATGACTTCACCAGCACGCTTGTTGGAGGCGGGGTAGACGATATCGTCTACGGCGATCTTGTCTTCGAGTTTTCCTACACTGCGACCGTCCACCACCTTCTGGGTTTCTGTATCGTAGAAAGCACGAATGATATCCGCATCGGTACTGTACTTGGGACTCATGGCCCGGATCAGCATCACGGCAGAAAACTTGCCGCTTTGGTCAATACGGATGCTGAGCGATTCCTTGCGAGTTACATTAACTTCGATCCAGCTGCCACGTTCTGGAATGACTCGACAGCTGGGAAGCTTGCGGTCACTGGTACCGTCAGCTTCCATGACAAAGTCAACACCCGGACTGCGATGCAACTGGCTGACGACCACTCTCTCGGCCCCGTTAATGATGAACTCTCCGCCACCAAGCATGATGGGCAGATCACCAAGATAGACGTCCTCTTCAATCGGTTCATCTTTGTTCAGGCGGAGGCGGACCTTGAAAGGCCGTCCGTACGTAAGTCGCAGTTGTCGACACTCGTCAGGTGAATAACGTGGTTTCCCCAGCTCGTAGTGTACGTATTCAAGGTTGGTCGTTTTGTCGTAACTTTCGATGGGAAATATTTCCCGCAGCACGGCTTCGAGACCATGTTCCTTGCGTTGCTCACGCGGCTTGCTGTACTGCAAGAAGGCCTCGTAGCTGGCCGTTTGAATCTTGGTGAGATCCGAGGTGATATCGGATTGGCGTCCGGTGCCAAAACGACGTTTTTGGGTCGGATTCAGGCGTCGCTCTGCTGAGATAGCCATAGACCTTGGTGCTCCAGGGAAAAAGCTTGTGGTGTCGGGTTACAGGTATTTCGCCGCGTTCGATTCAGAAACAATCAGTCAGCAGCAGGAGTAAAAATATTTCGCCGCCGGATCAGGTTACGTGCGGATATGCATCCCCGGGACTCATGGCCCGAGAAACCGTACATGGGTGCGCACCCCAACCACAGTCAATCGCACGATACAAAAGGATTGAAGTTGCTGGAGAAGTCAAACGCTCACAAAACCTCGCCCAAGCGAACGACCAGGGGCCGGTCTGGGCCCCTTCCCGTTCACTTGTCTTGCGGACAAATGGATCAACGAGTTACTTAAGTTCCACCGAGGCACCTGCTTCTTCGAGCTGTGCCTTGATCTTGTCGGCTTCCTCTTTGTCGACCTTTTCTTTGATGGTGGCCGGAGCATCTTCAACGAGCTTCTTGGCATCCATCAGTGAAGCATTCGTGATCGCCTTGACTTCCTTGACGACGTTCAGCTTCTTGTCACCGAAGCCGGTGAGAACGACGTCGAATTCTGTCTGCTCGGCTTCTTCGGCACCACCACCACCACCTGCGGCGGCCATTACAACACCACCGCCTGCAGCAGGTTCGATGCTGTGCTCATCTTTCAGGTAATCACTTAGCTCAATAGCTTGCTTCAGTGTCAGATCAGCGATCTTGTCTCCTAATTCTTTCAATTCAGGAGTAACTTCAACGGTTGCAGTTTCTTCGGACATGGCAATAAGAGCCCTTTCTGGCTGGGCACCGATATGAATTGTGGCAATGAATTCGTTTCGATGCGTTGGTTATTAGTCTTGATGGTTTGAGTTCCGGCTGGTTTGCCAGTGATAGGCAGCACCCGGCTAAAAGTAAGTAATGGGCAAAGGCCCCTGTTTGCGATCAGTTAGCGTCACGTCCCTGCTTGCTTCCTGGAATCAGTTCCCCTCTTCTCCTTTCTGCTTGACCTGGCTGGCCAGCTGTCCAGCTGGGCCACGCAGTTGTGCTGATA
>JAZADA010000311.1:0-5353 GCA_036124135.1 Planctomycetota bacterium
TCCCGGTCTGGGAGCTGTGAATAGTCCCTTTCAGGGCTTCCGCGTTGTAGAGGCCCTGGATGAAGACCAGCCGATCACGAAAATCGTTGAGAGGGTGGAGCACTTTGCCCAGTTCCATGCTGGCACCACTCCCCTTGGCCCACCATTCATGTCGGTGAAAACCGCAACCGGCAAACAGGATTGCCATTCGCGTGGGGGCTTGTCCGGCGGACTTACTGGCAGCGGTTTCATCTCCCCAGGCGGGTAACGATTCCATCCAGGGGAGTGCCATGCTGACACCGAGACCACGGAGAATGGTGCGACGGGAAATTTTGCTGGAAGTCATTTCTGCGTCTCCCTGGTTGGTTTCCTGGACTGGGCGGATCAATTTGCGAAGGGACTTGCGACCCCTCGAATCTCGCGAAACTGGCTGCTGGTTACGATGGTTTCCACGGCTGCACTGAATCGGAAACCGTTGGCTTCCAGTTTAGCATGCATTCTATCAAGCAGTAGTTCATCGGACAGTTGCAATTCACGTCCGAGGGAAAACCCGAGTAGTTTTCGACAGAATTGTCGGACAAAATCATTTTGACGCTTGGTGAGCAAATAGTTGCGCAAGCCGTCGAGGCCGTTTAGCTGGGTACCGTCTGGCAGCCTGGTGCTGGTATCGACCGGGGTGGATCGCAGACGACCGATGGCGTCGTACTGCTCCAGCGCGAATCCAAAGGGATCGATCTTGGCGTGGCACTTGGCGCAGGCAGCGACTGAGCTGTGCTGTTCGATTAGTTGTCGAGCGGTCTTGCCGGTCGGCACGTTTTCGGGCAACTGGGGGACATTGGCCGGTGGGCGGGGGAGCCGCTCGCCAAGCAGGGTTTCATACACCCAGTTACCGCGCAAGATAGGGCTGGTCCGGGAGGCACCTGACTGGCTGGCGAGCAAGGAGGCCATTCCCAATACTCCTCCTCGGCCCTGGCGACGTACCTGGTCGACACGTCGCCACTCGGGTCCGCTGATTCCGTCCATGCCGTAGTGTTTTGCCAGTGATTCGTTCAAGAACGTATGGTCGGCATTGAGCAGGTCGAGGATAGAACCATCGTTACGGAACATGTCACTGAAGAAACGGACCGTCTCTTCGTACATGTCATGACGCAGACGGGCGAACTGGGGATAGAGTTTTTCGTTCTTATCGTCGTTCTGGTCAAAGTCGCGCAGGTGCAGCCACTGGCAAGCAAACTGGATAGCCAGCCGCCGGGTTCTGGAATCCTTGAGCATCCGTTGCGACTGTTCTTTCAAGACCTTGTCAGAAGTCAGCTTGCCGGTATCGGCTACTTGCCGTAGCTGAGCATCGGGAAGGGAGGACCAGAGGAAATAGCTCAACCGAGTGGCCAACTCGGTACTACTGACGGTGACAGCATCTTTTCCGGGACCGGCCTGCTCCCGCCGGTAGAGAAATGCCGGGGATGTCAGGACGCGGGCGAGTGTCAATCGTACGGCCTGGTCGTGTGGAATCGCCGACGCGCGGAGTCGCTGGTAAAACGCTCGCAAGGCTTCCTCTTCCCCGGGACCGGGCGCATCGCCTGGGCGACGTTCTTGCAGCGGGCGTCGCCAGGCACGGCCAGCGAATTCCATGACCGCTGCCAGGTGGGCCGGTTCGGTTGCCACCAGTCGCTTGCGAAATAAATCGGCACGTTCATTGATCGGTTTGCGCATCGGCTCGAAAATTTTCACCAGGTCCGGGCGATCCTGGGTTGCGAATTCAGAGATCTGCTCGAAAGCCACGGTCAATGCAATCGGTGCCTGGGCCACGTAGAACAGTTCGTCCCACAAGCGGTCAAGTTCCTGGACCTGGGACTCGTTCAACATCAACCGCTGCAGGTGATTGTCCTCACGGAAGTAAAGTGTCATCGTGACCACTTCATCGACCGGCACGATACGGGAGTAACAGAGGGCTGGTGGAAAGAGGTTGCGGAAGTCAGCCAGGGCTGTTTCCACCCGGCTTCTGGCCGGCCCCTGCTTGCTGACGAGGATGGGCAACAGGGAGGCAATATTTTCCGCAGCGGGCTGGGTTTGAGAGACCTGCACCTGCACGCTCCCCTGGCCGGAGGTTGCCTCGTGTAATTCTGCCGCCACGACGAATTCTGAGCCGCCGACCAGTGCTGCTGGAACTCGTACTTCCAGTACCTGCGGGGCTTGCAGGCAGAGACTGGCCGGATCAATCGCCTGGCCGTTGGGGTGTTTTCCGAACGTTTTGGCGGGCGTAATGATCCCGGGAGTTTTGCCGGATCGAGGTGGATCCGCAGGCTGGATGAGGGTCGTCCACTGCAGCGGACCAGTCCAGCTTTGCACCTGGGTACGCAGCTTGCGATCTGGCTCAGCCAGCACTTCCTCGTTGCTTTCTGTTAGAAGTTTTTCTACGGCTCGGGCCAGGCGGCTCGTTTCACCGGCTGGCTTGGCCTCCTTAACTGCGGCATGCCATTGGGCCAGCGTGGAGCCTGGGACCAGTACCGACGCTGGCTTGGAATTGTTACCTGTTGCGCAAAAGTGCCACGTTTCTGCGTTGCCATAGGAATCGGCAAGGGGATTGGCATCGAGGATTCGATCTACCACGTCAGAGGCTAAGTCCCATGTGCGTTTCTTGCCGGCGACCTCGGAGAGTGTCAGTTCAACATGGGTCGTGTCACAGCTGTGATTCTTGCTGCGGGAGTTGATCAGCAGCGATACCACGTCGCCGCGGTGAACTGTGAATTCACCCTTCGGCTGGAACGTTGCTTTGCCGCCATTATCAAACTCACCTTCCGCGAGCGTTACCGTCCCGGACTCTGACAGTAACTCGACACGCCAGGCGGCACCGTTACCACAGACGTCATCCACATCGGCAACGCGTCCCTTGATCTGGACTTTTCCGTCGAGGGGACTACGCCAGTGGGCAACCGCTTCCTGGGTTGGCGAGGGATGCAGGGTTATCCCGCGAGCTGGCACGGTGAGCGTCAGGAAGCTGATATCTGCCCTGGAGCGGTTGGCCAATACGTTGGGAGTCTGGGGTGGTCCCCAGCCGTTCACTTCCGTGTGGCCATGGACGCGGACCTGCTTGTTGGTAAAGTGTCCCTTGATGTCGCGCTTGGATCGGCGGCCGATCCCAACGAACTGCGACCATTGCTTCAACAGCATTGGGTTCAGCTTATCCTGTTCGGCCAGCTCCTCGAGTGATTTGTCCGATCCTGGGAGTTTTGCCAGGGCTTCGAGATAACTTGTGGTGCGGGGGAGTTCACGGTTGATGATTTGCTGGACCTGTCCGATCAGCCCTGGAATGTCCCGCAGCAGGATGGGCGGATGGGTGCGGCCAGCGGCATCGGTCTTGAATTCAAAACGAGGTTGTTGCCAGATGACATAATCCTGCTCACGGCCATCTGACAGGTCATCGGCGGAGAGGTAAATAGTCAGCGTCGAATCTTCTTGAGTTGCGGCCAGTGGCAGTCGTACTTGTTGTTGCGCGATGATGGGCGAGACCGGTTCCATCCAGATCTTTTGCTTGCCATCGCCGGTTAACTGTCCGACCGAGTTGAATTTCCACAATTGCTTTTGAGCCTGCTCGATGATGCTGACGAGCCTGGGGGCGTCTGCCGGTGTGGACTGTTGCCACTGACGGCGCAGCTTATCCAGCAGTGGTGACCTGGCAACTGCGGACCTGGTTGCCAGCGTCTTCCAGAGCAAGCCCAGGTACCTGGCGTTGAGTGCGCGTTCGCGGGCGACCATGGGAATGGTCTTACGGCCGGTTTGCAGGGACTCGCGTTCTTCCAGCGTGGCAGCCAGGTACTTTGCCAGTGGAATCGCTCCGCCCCGGTTGGAGAGTTTGCCGGCTCCTCCGACGGTGACAAAGATGTCGGTCGAGACGGTGAAGCGATCGTAGAAAGTTCGAATGGCCGCCAGGTGTTCGTCGGTCCAGTCCCGCCGGGAGCGGCCCGCGGAAAAACGGATTCCGTCAGGCAACAAGACGGCATGCGAGGCGACTTCTTTTGCCGCGTCGAGGTACTTGGTCACGAACGAAGGAGACATGGATTGGGCTGCACCAGCATTAATAAATCCTTCGCCGGCCGCGCCATCGACGGGAAATTGCCGGGTCGGGGCGAGCGAGTTCACCCCGGTGAGGTCCCGTACCGTGTAGTTGTACTCCTCGTTGTTGAGTCGTCGCAGGATCACTGGTCCAGGATCACCGGCGCGGCGCCGGATCTCTCTTTCAATCACCTGGTTGGTCCAGTGGAGCAGGACCTGTTTTTGTTTTTCCGTGAGCTGGGGTTTGTCCTTGGGCGGCATCTCACCGTCCCGCAGCATCTCGCTCACCTTCCGCCAGGCATTGAGATCATGAGCCACTTCCTTGATGGTCGAGAACCGTTGCAGGTCGAGCTCACCTTTCCGGGCCCTGGTACTGTGACAATCGAGGCAAAACTGTTTTACCAGGGGCAGGATCGTCTGCGGGTACTGGCGGTCTAATGCCTGGTCGCTGGGCTTTTCCTGCGCAACCAGTAGCGAGGTACCAGTCAACAGGAAGACAGCGAGCAGCGGTGTTCGAATTTCGAGCATGGTTATGAGCAGTACCGGAATGTCAGGCGTACAGGTCACGAATCGGTTGACCGTGATCAATTTCCAGTCGTTTACGCCCGGGAATGGCCAATCGCCGGCCATCGAGTCCCATCAGGTCCAGGACCGTGGCGTGTAAATCGGTGACGTAATGTCCCGGTTCCAGGGCATGGAAACCGAGTTCATCGGTGGCGCCGTGGACATAGCCGGGCTTGAGACCAGCCCCTGCCAGCCAGACGGTAAACCCATGGGGATGGTGATCCCGTCCGTCCGTTCCTCCGCTGCGTTCTTCGATGGCAGGAGTGCGTCCAAACTCGGTACAGAAGACGACGAGTACATCGTCGAGCATGGCGCGTTGCTTAAGGTCCTTGATCAGTCCGGCAATTGGCTGATCCACCTTTTCACTCATCTGGGCATGTAACGATTTCAGTTTCTTGTGAGAATCCCATTGCCCGTAGGGAGTGGGATAGACCTGGATAAATCGCACGCCTCGTTCCGCCAGGCGACGAGCCGCCAGTAGCCGCTCTCCGGCAACCTTGGTAGTGGCGTTGTCCAGTCCGTATAGTTTTTGCGTCGCGGCAGTTTCCCGGCTCATTTCAATTGCCTCGGGGACGGCCGCCTGCATGCGATAGGCCAGCTCGTAGGAGCGAATTCGCGCCTTTAGGTTCGGGTCATCGGGATACTCAACCTGGGCGAGTCCATTCAGTCGGTTGATCAGTTCGAATTCATTGCGTTGCTCGTCCGCCAGGATTCGTGGACCACGCTTGCCATAGGGAAGCGGGTTTTTCGGATACAGTGC
>JAZADA010000312.1:0-3153 GCA_036124135.1 Planctomycetota bacterium
TATCTTCGTGGACGACCAGGGCTATTACGACCTCGGGTGTTATGGAGCCACCGAGATCAAGACGCCTCACATCGATGCCATGAGCGAGGGGGGCGTCCAGTTCAATGACTACTACGCCGCAGCACCAATCTGCAGTCCGTCTCGAGCAGGCTTACTTACCGGTTGTTACCCGCGCCGCGTGGGGAACCAGACCTGGGTTCATCGTGCCGATTCTCTGGGTGGAATCCATCCAGACGAACTAACACTTGCCGAATTAATGCAGCAGAACGGTTATGCCACGGCATGTATTGGAAAATGGCATCTCGGTTTCCAGAAACCGTTTCTGCCTCGCCAGCAAGGTTTTGATTACTACTTCGGCTTATTACACAATCTCGACCCGGTTGAAATCATCTATTTTGAAAACCAGGGAGGCGTACCCCTGATGCGTAATGACAAGGTCGTTAAACGCCCCCCCGATCCAGCGGAACTTACCAAGGCCTACACGGACGAGGCAATCCAGTTTATCGAGAAGAACAAGGACGCCCCGTTCTTCCTTTACCTGCCACACACCATGCTTCACAAACCACTCGGGGTCAGCGCCGCCTTCAAGGGCAGTTCGAACTGGGGCGAATACGGCGACGCCATCCAGGAACTCGATCACCATGTGGGACGCATCTTCAGTTCCCTGGAACGCCTTGGTATCGACGACAACACCATTGTCATTTACGCCTCCGACAATGGTCGTGGCCCAGGACGCACGCCGCAACAACCCATCCGCGGGCGCAAGCTGTCGACCTTCGAGGGCGGCATTCGCGTGCCAGCGATCGCCTGGGGCCCCGGACTGGGCCTGCAGGCGGGTGCCAAGTCGTCAGCCGTTGTGCGTGCCATGGATTGGTATCCGACGCTCTCCACGTTCGCCGGGATTAAGGTTCCAGCAGATCGCGTGATTGACGGGCGTGATATAAGCCCGCTGTTAAAGGGTGAGACCACGATCGTGCCAACACCCGGTATGAAAAAATCACTCAATGCGTCGGTCCCCCTGCGACGCCGCTGGACTCCACCTGCGGAATGGGCGTCCTTGATTCATCGCAACGAATACAACGATGCGTTTTTCTACCACGGCAGCCAGGGCGCCCTGGCCGCCGTACGCTGGCGTCAATGGAAACTCTACTTGAATCCCAGCATGCAGTTGTATGATGTGGTCCAGGACCCAGGTGAATCAAAACTGGTACGTAATGGGCCGATGATTCGTAAGCTACGTGGCATGGCCATTCTCTTCCAGGAAGAAATGCGCCTCGATGCGCGGCCGGCCGGCGCAGCTCCAACACCGGCGCGTGCCGACGGACGCACCGAGATCCCCAGCACGACCTTAAAAACCTTGGCAACCCGGAAAAACATCACCTATGCAAATTACGGTGACCGCACCCTGGAAATGGATCTTTATCGACCGCGTGGCGCCTGGGGGCCCCTACCCGCGATTATTTGCATTCATGGTGGTGGTTGGGCCAATGGCAATCGCAATAACCACGCCAATGTGGCCCAGGCCCTCGCGGCTCGGGGATATGTCACAGCCACTATTTCCTACCGCCTGAGTGGCGAAGCTCCCTTTCCAGCGGCGATCCACGACTGCAAGGCAGCGGTCCGCTTCCTGCGAGCAAACGCCAAGGACTATGGTATCGACAGCAAACACATCGGGGCGATCGGACTTTCTGCCGGGGGGCACCTGACTGCGTTGCTGGCCGCTTCCGCCGGTACGAAAACACTGGAAGGCGCCGGGGGCAATGCCGACTTCAGCAGTTCGATCCAGGCAGCCGTCCCCATGGGGGCTCAGACAGATCTACTTTCCGAACGTACCCGAACGATCTCGGCGACCGAGGACCGCGGCAAGATTTGGCGACAGTTTCTCGGCGGCTCACAAGAGGCTAACCCGTCGACTTATCGCCTGGCATCACCTCTCCATTACCTGGATAAGCAGGACCCTCCCTATGTATTTATCACCGGGGGAAACGATGACCCGAGTACGCACGCCACCTTGTTTCGCCGCCAACTCAAGGAACTTAACATCCCGAACAACCTGACCATCATCAAGGACGCGCCCCATCCGTTTCTCGGCAAACAGGTCTGGTTTGACCAGGCGATGGAAACCGCAGACAACTTCTTTACCCAACACCTGAAGCACCGGGACTAGCCAGATCATCCTTGGTGACGAGAGAAAACATTTTCACATGGCTTGGCACCCGGGATCCTTGATCACTTGCCGGGCGTCCAGAAATGTACGGTTCCGAGGGAATCGCCAACAACATGTTTTTTACCCTCGTATCCAACAGCAACCTGGATCGGAACACCCGCAGCTAGTGGCATAGAATAGGGTTGGTCGCTGTTCGTTTTCCAGCCCCGGATGTGCCTGTCACGTCCTGCTGAAACGAGCACACCATCTCGCCGGAAGGCAACTGACAGAACGCCGTTCGGCACCTTTCCTGTAAATCCCTGTGGCCGGGCCGGAGGATGGGCACTCGTGTTCTGCATGGCCACGAATCCTGTTTCAGCATTCCACCAGACGAGGCGCCCATCGTCACCTGCACTGGCCAGCAGTCGGCTGTCACCCCTCCAGGCCAGGCTCCGTACGGCGCCCTTATGGTTGACAAGCGACAGCAGGATTCCGCCACTGTTGGCACTACTCAGGTACAGGTTACCTGCTCGGTCGCCCGTGGCGATCTGCTTACCATCAGGGCTGATGGCAATCGCCGTGATCCAGTCTGTATGACGTGTTATTCGATAGACTTCTTTGCCACTCTGTGTCGAGTACGCTTTCACAATTCGCCCCGGCCCACCCAGGACCACGATCTTTTGATCGGGACTAATCCCGGCGGCAATGACGGTATCGAGCTCATCGCCAAACTTACCCTTAACGGTCCCGGTCTTCACGTCATACAACAACAAGGAACCACTATGCCCAGGCTTTCCGCCCGCTGCCAGCAATACGGCTCCGTTAGAACTGAACTTAAGAACGTGCGGGATTCCGTCGGGATAGGGGAGTTGACCGATTTCTTCTTCGGTCTCCGTGTTGAATAGCCGGATGTGTTCATAACCTGACGCAGCCGCGAGCGGAGCCCAGGGACTGGTCGACAACGCCAGGATGCCCAGGGGACGCCGCGTGACTGGAGCATTCAAGGC
>JAZADA010000313.1:0-11106 GCA_036124135.1 Planctomycetota bacterium
GATCCGTTCATGTTGCCGGAAAAGATCAAGGGTGATCTGTCGGATGACCAGTACCGGTTGTTTGAACTTATCTGGAAGCGGACGATTGCCAGCCAGATGACGGATGCTCGCGGTCACCGAATCATGATCACGATTGAAGGAGGGGGAGCGGTATTCCAGGTTAGTGGTCGCACCATCGATTTCCCGGGATACCTGCGAGCTTACGTGGAAGGCTCTGATGATCCCTCGGCGGAACTGGCGGATAAGGAAACCATCCTGCCGTCGATGGAACTGGAGCAACGGTTGAACTGCCATGAACTGGAGCCGAAAAGCCACACCACGCAGCCGCCTGCTCGCTATAGCGAGGCCTCGTTAACCCGTGCCCTGGAAGAAAGAGGCATCGGGCGTCCCAGTACCTACGCGGCAATTATCGAGACCATTATCGGACGTGATTATGTCTTCAAGAAGAGTAATGCCCTGGTCCCGACATGGGTCGCTTTTTCCGTGGTGCGGCTGCTGGAAGAACACTTGCCGAACCTGGTCGATTACCAGTTCACGGCAGAGATGGAAAGCTTCCTGGATGCGGTGAGCCGGCAGGATGCCGAACCGCTGAAGTACCTGGAGGAGTTTTATTTTGGGGTCCAGGGGCCGGGCCTCAAGAAACTCGTCGCCAGCAAGATTGAGGATGTCGATCCACGCACGGTGAGCCGGTTCTCGCTGGGGGAACCGGATGAAGGCGAGCACCGGGAGGAAATCTGGATCCGGGTTGGTAAGTACGGCCCGTTTATCGAGCAGGGTGAGCGTCGAGCGAGTATTCCCGATGGGATGACTCCTGACGAGTTGACCCAGGCACGGTCGTTGCAGCTGTTGGCCGAGGGCCTGTTGGCCGTTGAGCCCCTGGGATTCTGCGAGGAGACGAAGCGACCGGTCTATCTCAAGCAGGGGCGGTTTGGACCCTATATTCAGCTGGGTACCACCGATGACGAGCAGAAGGTCAAGAATGCATCACTTCTGAAGGGGATGACCCTGGAAGAGATGGACCTGGCAACCGCACTGAAATTATTGAGCCTGCCCCGGGACCTCGGAAAACACCCCAAGGAAGAAGAGTCGATCGTGGCACATAACGGGCGTTATGGTCCTTACGTCAAGTGTGGTACGGAGACACGGTCGCTGCCTGCCGAGATGTCGCCGCTGGAAATAACGGTGGAGCAGGCGGTTGAATTGCTGGCGCAGCCGAAACGTCGGGGGCGTGCGGCCCCCAAGGAACCGTTGAAGGTGTTTGACCCATCCCCGGTGACGGAACAACCCATCAAGTTGCTGGATGGACGGTATGGACCGTACGTCACGGATGGAACGACCAATGCCTCATTGCCACGAGGTACGACGGTGGAAGAGCTGGATTTTGACCAGGCTGTGAACCTGCTGGCCGAACGGGCGGCACGTAGTCCCAAGAAGAAAACCAAGAAGAAGGCCAAGAAGAAGAAGGCCAAGAAGAAAGCGAAGAAGAAGGCCACCAAGAAGAAAGCGAAGAAGAAGGCCACCAAGAAGAAGGCCGCGGCCAGCAAGAAAGCGGTCGGTTCGTCGGATGACCCGTCGGAAACGCCAGCCGAGTAGCTTACGGAGCGGCCGGGGCGTCTAGGAATCCTCGTCCGCGTCTGCATTCAGGGCCAGTGCATAGGCCGTGGCGTGGGAGCGGCAATGAGAGATGCTGATGAGCATCCTGGCGATTCCAAGGCTTTCACAGATGTCTCGTGCACCACCGCCAAGGCTAACGATCGGGGCTCCACCCGGCTCGTTGCGAATCTCGATATCTCGCCAGCGGATGCCGCGGGCCCAGCCGGTTCCCATGGCCTTGAGAATGGCTTCCTTGGCTGCCCAACGCCCCGCGTAGTGTTGCGTGGCTGCCTTGCGTGAGCTGCAATAATCAATCTCGTTGGGCGTGTAGATGCGATTGATGAACAGGTCGCCGTGTCGTTCGATCATCTGGGCGATGCGAAGACATTCAACGATGTCGGTACCAATGCCAAATACATTCATAGTTTTAATCCACAGGCCTGTTGAGCCCGCTCCAGGACGTCGCCAGCTTTCTTGCGTGCCAGTTGGGCGCCGTCTCCCAGGATCTGGTGGACACGGTCTGGATCTGCGGCCAGGGCTTCCCGACGTTCACGGGCCGGAGCGAAATAGGCCTCGGCAGCATCAGCCAACGCTTTCTTGATGTCCCCGTAGCCGAAACCTCCCTGTCGATAAGTGCTGGCCATGTCGTCACGTGCTGCCTGGTCGACAAACAGGCTGTAGAGTTGGTAGAGCAAGTCATCGTCCGGTTCCTTGGGATCCTCCATGGGGCGTGAATCGGTCGGAATCCGCATGACTTTCTTACGCATTGATTTGACAGGTTCAAATAACTCGATCGTGTTGTCGTAGCTCTTGGACATTTTTTCGCCGTCGGTTCCAGGCACCTTGTGAGCGGCATCCAGGACCTTGGCCTTGGGGAGCACGAAGACTTCTCCAAACTGGTGATTGAAACTTCCAGCCAGGTCGCGGCAAACCTCGATGTGTTGCACCTGGTCGCTGCCTACAGGTACCACGTCTGAATCGTAGGCCAGGATGTCGGCAGCCATCAGTACCGGGTAGGTGAACAGGCCAGCATCGGCACTGATGCCCTTTTCTTTTTTTTCCTTGTAGGCGTGGCAACGTTCCAGCAGGCCAAAGGGAGTTCCTGTCATTAATAACCAGGTTAGCTCGGAGACCTGGGGGACATCGGATTGCACGAACAGGATGGCCTGCTCGGGATCCAGCCCCAGTGCCAGCAGGTCCAGCGCTGCCTCCAGGGTCAGTTCACGCATCTGGTCGGCATCCCGGACAGTTGTTAACGCATGCAGGTTGGCCAGGAAATAATAGGACTCCTCCTCGTTCTGCAAGTCAATGTATTGCTGGATGGCGCCGAAGTAGTTGCCCCAGTGAAAGCGACCGGTCGGTTGAATTCCAGAGAGCACTCGCATGCGATTACCTTTTCCTTGCAGTTCTTTTTTCAGGTCCCATGGTACAGCGGGTCAGGCGGTTTCGTTGGTTCCGGATTCGGTGGTACTGCTGGCCGGAGGCGAGCCAGGTAACTGCAGTGTTCCAGAGAGTTCTCCGATAGACCCCGCTCCGGCATCCCGGAAAGCGGCGGGTAATTCATCCAGCAGCCGCATGGTGAGAGTTGGGTCATAATAGTTGGCTGTTCCGATTTGCACGGCGGATGCCCCCGCTACCAGGAATTCCATCACGTCATCGAGCGAGCCAATGCCACCAATTCCGATCAAGGGAACGTCCGTGACCTGGGCCACCTGGTGAATGCATCGTAAGGCGACTGGCTTGATGGCCGGGCCACTGAGCCCACCAACCACGTTCCCCAGTAAGGGGCGGCGTCGACGCCAGTCGATGGCCATGCCCAGGAGCGTATTGATCAGGCACAGGGCGTCTGCTCCGTTGTCAGCCGCTGCAGTGGCCATGACGCGGATATCCGTTACGTTGGGGGTCAGCTTGGCCAGGATCGGAAGCTGGCAGGATGCCCGGACCTGGGCGACCAATTGGCCACACAATTCAGGATCAGTCCCATAGTCAACACCGCCAGATACGTTGGGGCAGGAAATGTTTAATTCGACCGCTGCGACTCCCTCGGCCTGGTCCAGTTGCTGGGCCAGGGCCACGTACTGCTCGATGTTGCGACCAGCAATGCTGACGATGACCGGGGAACCTGTCGTGGCCAGGTAGGGCAGGTGATGGTCAATGAACGAGTCGATGCCGTCGTTATCGAGGCCGATGGAATTGAGCAGGCCAGCGGAAGTCTCCACGGTTCGCCACGGCGTATTGCCCATGCGAGGTTCCGCCGTGATCGTCTTGGGAAGAATGCCACCCAGTCGAGACAGGTCAACCACGCGTTCCATCTCGCGAGCATAGCCAAACGTCCCGGAAGCCACCAGGATCGGGTTCGGTAAAGAAAGCCGGCCCAGTTGGACTCGGAGATCGATATCTGTTGGATTTTCAGCCACGGTTAGGCCAGTCCCTTGAGATGCGCTATCGGAAATCGTCTCTGCCTAAGGACCTCCCGGTTACACGAGTCGAGGACCTACCCTTTAATCTACCGAGGTCACTAGGTAGCCACAATCCGGGGACCCGGGAAGCGCAGCATCCCCGGACGCGGAGGCTCTCCACGTTTCAACAAGGTCAGGATCGACCAGCAGCCCGGTATCAATACCAGGCTAGATGACACCGCCGTGTACGCGTTGCGAATTCATGTGATCCGGTTGATCCAGGTGCCAGAAGCGTTCCCAGAAATTCAGGATGGCACGCTGATCTTCCGAATTGAAAATCATCTGTTGCGTTCGCCGTACGCGATTGCCTGAATAAGCCGGAATCAGACAGCCTACACTGGTCGTCAAGATCAAGCCTAGCAGCGCCGTGTAAATCATCCGACGCATAAGAAAAATCCTCCGTGAAACGTCGCAATCCCTCAAAGCCAAACGCCCTTCCTTGAGATGGCGTAACCAGGGTCCATCCGCGGATCCCAGGCTTCAAGATGAGTACAATCCAAGTAACGTGATGAGTAGGGTGACGAGACTGTTCAGTTCGTGTCCTGATTACTATCGGCACAAGTAATCAAGAAGATGAGTCTTGTCGGGGGGCTTATCTGTACACGAACGCTGCTCGGCCTGCAACAGGAATCCAGCAGCGAGTAAGAAAATCTGCTCACCTTTCCCGGTTGACCTGGATTACCGACAGGCCTCGAGAATCTCGGTGATAGCAGGCTTGGTAATGCTAGCTGTCAAGCTGGCTGCCCGGACCACCCAACGGTTCTGAAGGGGGAGGGTTGCTCACCGGAGGATCCGCTTGAGGAGGGGCGGGGGTCACGGGAGCGTCGCTGGCGGGAGGACTGTAGGAACTCGGCTCGGCCGTCTCGGCAGCAGCCTGTTCTTCCAGGTGCTTGACCCGTTCTTCCATCTCTTTGCCCGGCTTAAACGTCACCACGTACTTGGCGGGAACGTCAACACGTGCTCCCGTACGCGGGTTGCGAGCCTTACGGGCTGCCCGTTTTTTTACCTCGAAAACACCAAAGTTACGTAACTCAATACGGTGCTCGGTTACCAGCGTTTCCACGATGGCATCAAACGTCTTTTGAACGATTTCCTTGGTTTTCAGTTGAGTTAAACCAATCTCTTCGGAAATCGTTTTGACGATCTCTTTCTTGGTCACGACTACGGTCTCCTGAAAACAACGGCTGCCCTTGCTAGCAACCTCCCTAAAAGCTGATCTAAAGCCAGGGCTTGAAACGACCCAAGTGTAGTACTGATAAGTACTAGAATCAAGATCAAACGATCTGTTTCGGCAAGCAGAGACATTGCCAGGTAGAATTCTGGACGGTGCTTGACGGTCCTGGATGCCATCAGGTGAAAGCCGTAAGTAGAACAACTTAAAGGGTTTAGGGTTAAACGGTCCGCCGGGGACGTTTCTGTGTGACTTAACTCATGTAGGGGGAACAACTTGGGGGCGAATTGCTTTTTTTTACGTTTGATCCTTTTTAAAAATAGGCAAATCCGATGTTGAGGGCTCGTGGTGATAGTGCTGCTGGCAAGAAGTCTTACTTCCCTCTGAGTTGTCCGCTTTCTGCCGATCCCAGGCTGCGGGTCGTTGGAGTGAATCGGTCCGTCTCCTAGAATGGGGAAATGGAGACGAAGCAACGTATTTATCTTGATAATGCGGCAACCAGTTGGCCCAAGCCTGAGATGGTGTACCTGGCGACCGATACTTACCAGCGCGAGTTGGGTGCGCCGGCTGGTCGTAGCAGCTATGTTGAGGCGGATGAAGTCCAGCGGACGATTCTTCGCGTGCGGCAGCGATTGGCTGATTTACTTGGTGTGCCCGAGCCAAAACGGAACGTTTTTACCAGTGGCGGCACGGGCTCTCTGAACCTGGCGATTCATGGATGCTTACGTTCCGGGGACCACGTTGTGACCACGGTGGCTGAGCATAACAGCGTTCTCAGGCCGCTGCGGTACCTGGAGGATAAGGGCTGCATTACGGTCACACGTGTCGGCTGTGATGCAACTGGCCAGGTGGATCCGGATGAGGTGCGTCAGGCGATCAACGCACGGACCCGGCTGATTACGATGCTCCATGTTTCGAATGTGACAGGGGCTGTACAACCTGTTCAGGAGATCGGGCAAATCGCCCGTGAGCAGGATGTGCTTTTCCTGCTTGACGTGGCTCAGTCTCTTGGGCACCTGCCCGTGGAGGTTGAATCTCTGCAGGTGGACCTGGTCGCCGGGTCATGCCACAAGGGTTTGATGGGGCCACTGGGGCTGGGTGTACTTCACGTGGGGCCTCGTGCTGAAGCGGATTTAGCGCCCTTGTTACAGGGAGGAACGGGTACGGAAAGCGAAACGGATCGGCAGCCCGAAGAGCTGCCTGAGAAATACGAGTCGGGCAACCTGAACGTCGTGGGAATCATGGGGTTGGCGGCCGCCCTGGATCACTTGCAGGAAACGGGCCTGGCCGTGGTTGAGCAACATTTACGGGATCGAACAGGGGAATTGATCGAGGGATTGTCCAGGATCGAGGCAGTGCGATGCTACGGGCCCCTGGATTCACTGGGCGTGGTCAGTATGACCATGCAGTCTTGTGATCCGCAGGAATTAGCGACGATACTGGATCAGGCCTATTCGATTCAGGCGCGTGCTGGATTACACTGTGCTCCGTTGATGCATCGTGCCTTGGGAACCGATCAGCGAGGAGGAACGTTGCGGCTAAGCCCTGGCTGGTTTACGACGTCGGAGGAGATCCAGGTTACCTTGCGGGCAGTGGCGGAAATTGCGGAAGCGACCTCCTAGCTTGCTTGATAAGGTGGGAAGCGATTCATGGAGGCGGGAGTTGTCGGTGACTGAAAAAAAATGGTACAGCGATGGGCTGCGGTTCGAGTGTTCTGAGTGCGGGGATTGTTGCACCGGGGCACCCGGGTATGTCTGGGTCAACCAGGAAGAGATCGAGCAGTTAGCGGCCCAGTTGCAGATGACGGATGTGGACGAGTTTGAACGCCAGTACGTTCGCAAGGTTGGGATTCGGAAAAGCCTGGTTGAATTTCCCAACGGTGACTGCGTCTTTTTTGATAACGAGCAGCGTAACTGCCAGGTTTACCAGGCGCGACCACGACAGTGCAGGACCTGGCCCTTCTGGGATTCTAACCTGCGGTCACCTGCAGATTGGGAGCGTACCTGCGAGAGTTGTCCTGGCTCAGGCAAGGGGACACTTCACCAGATTGAAACCATTGAGCAGCGACGAGCGGAGATTCGCGTCTGAGAGGCCGTTGCCCTCCTCAGCCACCGATCTGGTACATGGCACGAGCGGGTTTTTCGAAGTCGGCGGTATCAATTCCGTGCCCCGGCTTTTTCTGGGCCACGCAATCTCGAACGAGGTCCAGCAATTGCTGGTTTGAGCTGCCATCTCGCAGCAACTGGCGGGCATCCCATTCGGTCGTGGAGAAGAGGCAATTCCGTACCTGGCCTTCGGCGGTCAAGCGGAGTCGATTGCAGTCGGAACAGAAGGGTTGCGTCACCGGGTTGATGAACCCGATATCTCCGACCCCATCGGCAAACCGGTAGTCCACGGCCGGTTGCGCAGTATCGAATCGCTCGACCGGATCCAGCGGCCCAAACTCGCTTTCCAATTGCCGGCGAATCGCTTCGCCGGAAAGAACCTGGTCGCTTTGCCAATTGTTCTCAGCGTCCAGTGGCATGAACTCGATGAATCTTAGCTCCAGGTTGTGTTCCCTGGAGAAGTGTCCCAGCGGGATCACGTCTTCTTCAGTAAGTCCCCGGATGGCGATGGCGTTGAGTCGGATTTTCTCGAAGCCTACTTCCTGTGCTGCCTGGATTCCTGCCAGTACCCGGTCCAGGCCGCTGCGCCGGGTAATCCGTTGAAAAGTCTCTTCCGAGAGCGTATCCAGGCTGATATTAATTCTCTGCAGTCCGGCATCTCGCAGTTCTTGTGCCTGGTCCGCCAGCAGGATGCCATTGGTTGTTAAGGCCAGGTCTTCAATGCCAGGTACGGCTGCCAGGCGGGTGATTAAATCGGCAAGGTGCGCACGCACCAGTGGCTCACCACCCGTGAGTCGCAACTTGTTGACCCCGGCCTCGGCCACCACGCGCACAAATCGTTCAATCTCTTCGAACGTCAGGATTTCATCCTTGGGTTTGAAGACGATCGATTCGTCCGGCATGCAATAGAAGCAGCGGATATTGCAGCGGTCGGTGACACTGATCCGAAGATTCTGGTGCAACCGGTCGTATGAATCGATGAGTGGTGTGTTATCAGGCATGGTTTCTTGTGTCGGCTTGCGATGCCAGGGGCAAGGCCACGAGGTCCGTATTACTTGGGATCGGTTTCCGGGCAGGTCGTTGTGGGCATTCCCGGGTGAACCCACTCGCTCGTGCCATCAGCCCAGTTTTCTTTCTTCCAGATAGGCACTATTTCTTTTAGAGTGTCGATTAGCCATTGTCCAGCGGTAAAGGCGTCCCCGCGATGCGGGGAACTGACCGCAATGGCGACACTGGCTTCTCCCAGTCCCACGTGCCCCAGGCGATGGACCAGCGTGACCTCGATCAATGACCAACGCCGGCGAGCGTCTGCTTCCAGTTCTTCCATCTTGCGTTGAGCCATTTCACCATAAGACTCGTAATCCAGCGAGGCAGTCTGTCGGCCGGCGGTAAACTCGCGGGTGGTTCCCAGGAACAGGACGACCGCCCCGGCCTCGGTGGAAGCAACCGAGTCGAGTACCGCGTCGGTGTTAATGGTATCTTGGGTCAGTTCAATCACGTGTTAACCTCCGCTCACTGGCGGAATGAGTGCGATATCCTGTCCCGCCTGCAGGACCTGATCTTCTCCAGCATACTCGGTATCAATGGCCACGAGCAAATGGTCCAGCATGGTTTTTAAGCCAGGAAATTGCTGGCCCAACTCGGTCTTCAGTTGCTGGACAGTGGCTCCCTCGGCTATTTCTATGGACAGGGTTTCCTGGTTAGCCGCCTGGCGAGCTGCGGCAAACAACTTGACTTCAATATTCATGTAACGACCAGCTCCTCGCCGCGAGTCTGCAGCAGGTTTTCCAGTTCAGGCATCAGGTTGTAGGCCAGTGCCAAAATTTTTAACGGATGGATTGTCGGTTTCGTGGTTCCCTGTTCCATCTGGATCTTGCAGGTGCTGCACTCGGTGGTGCCCGCCTGGATTAACGGATCCCGTAAAGCGGTAATCAGCCCCCATCCAGCCCGCAGGCTGTTGCGGTAATTTTTCTGCTTCAGCCCGAAGGTTCCAGCCATGCCCGAACAACCCTGGTCAATGCGATGAACCGTGAGCCCGGGGATCAGCTGTAACAACATCTCACCGGGAGTGTGATTGGGCAACGCTCGCTGGTGGCAGGGAAGATGGTATCCAATGATTCCATTGACCGGCTTCCAGTCCAGTTCCAGTTGGCCGGACTGGTGCATGCGCCACAGGTAGGAACAGATGTCGCTGGTGTTCTCGGCAACCAGCCGTGCATCGTCGTCGTCCAGGAGGTTGAGATACTCGTGGGTCAGGCAAAGAGCCGCAGACGGTTCGGTAGTGACCACCTGGTAGCCCTGGCGAACCGCCTCAGCCAGTAAGCTGACATTGGCCACGGCCAATCGCCGGGCATGTTCAACGGCTCCCTCGGAGATAGCTGCCATACCCGCTGGTTGCTGTCGTGGCGGAACGTAGACCGAGATTCCGTTGTGCTGCAGGACGGCGACCAGGGAATCCGCCAGTTGCGTGTCGAACCAGTTGGCATAGATGTCTGTAAAGTAAACGACCTTTCGTCCCCCGGTGCGAGCCGGCCGTGTCAGGCCACGTCGGTAACAACTGCGAATGAAACTGCGAGATGCCACACGCGGCAACTTGCGCCCCTGGGCAATTCCCAGTATCTTTTCCAGCATCCAGCGAGCCTGGCGATTGCGGATCAGCCGGTTGTAGAGACGGCTGAAAAGACTGGCAATACCGATCAATCGCTGGGGGCGTGTCAGGCAAGAATCAGATAACCGCTGGCCGTTGGTGGCCAGGTATTGAGCCTTTGCTTCCAGGACCAGCTTGGGGATGTCGACACTGGCCGGACATTCCAGGCGGCACTGGTGACAGTTCACACAGAGGTCCACGATTGATTTGAAGCTGTCATCGGTAATGGCGGTAGCATCCAGTCGTCCGGTAGCAACGGCTCGCATCAGGTTCGCCTTGGCACGGGGAGCAGCCTCCTCGCGTGGAGCGAAGTGAAAGATCGGGCACATCCGTTCTCCCGTGTTTTCTACCCGGCAGCGTCCGCAGCCGTTGCAGGTACGAGCCGTGTAGGCAATTTCCTGGTCTTCCCAGGGTAGCTGCAGTGAAATCGGTTCGCTGGGTAGCGTGGGTGGCGCGGTGAGCTCGGGAGCAGGTTGCAGGGACCGGCTGTCGATGACCGGACGTAAATTCTTGGTAAGTGGTTGTGGTAACTCGGTAACCACTTTCCCCGGGTTCAGTATGTTCTGGGGGTCAAACAGTTGCTTGACCTCGCGGAAGACATCGTAAAGAGGACCGAATTGACGTCGCAGGAACCAGCTGCGACTCAAGCCCGCCCCATGTTCGCCACTGACCGTTCCCCGGACTTCCAGGACAGCCTGGTACAGATCCGTTGCCAAACCCTGCATTTTCATCACGTCCTGCGGATCCGCCAGGTTCAGGAAAGGACGGATGTGAAGTTGGCCATGGCCCACATGGCCAAACAGCGAGGCGGTCACCTGGTGTGATTTGAGTACGTTCTGCATGGCCACCAGGAAATCAGGCAGCGACTCGGGAGGAACCGCCACGTCCTCCACGAACGGTAGGGCACGCAGGGACCCCTCCAGGCGATAGAGGGTTGGAATCACGCTGCGCGAGAGATTCCAGTAAGCTTCCATTTCAAGCCGCTCGGTTGCCGTGCGACTGGCAAAAGCCAGTTTCTTTTTGCGATGTATCTGGCTGGTGACCTCGCCTAATCGGTCACGAACTTCCTGGGGACTGTCTCCCTCCACCTCGACCAGTAGCATGGCTTCCGCCTCGGGGGGGATCAGCCTG
>JAZADA010000314.1:0-4651 GCA_036124135.1 Planctomycetota bacterium
GTGTTGCTGTTTCCAGACTGCCTCTTTGTTTGTAGATTGAGAACCTCGCTGTGTGACGTCATCCCTTTATCTCACACAGCGGTGTCGTTAATGATCAAGCGTTTGAGCCTGGTCAGCTTCTTGAGATGAACCAGTCCCGCGCTGGTGATTTTTGTTTGATACAGGCTGATTTCCCGGACATGAGCCAATCCGACAAGATGCGCCAGCACTTCATCGGTTGCCGCCGTTTCACCGAGATCAACCTCAATGATCTGGCCGGCCGCATTACGTGCTAGTTTGGCACCCGCTTTTTGCAGCGCGGCGATTTGGGCGGCAGTGGGGAGTTCCACGGCGTCTGCCGTGACAGCGGGCTGGCTTGTTTCCGTTTCAGTTGCAGGTGAATCCGTTTTTTTCTGCCGGTCCCGGTTTTCACGGATAGTTGCGTCGTCGACCTTCCTGGGAGTTGTGTTTTCGGCACCCTTGCCACAGCTGACGTGGAGGCTGATTGCGATGGCAAGAAACAAGGGTAAAAGACGCATGGCAGTAATTCCTCTGGTTCAAGGAAGTGGCCTGGTAAACATTCTGCCCAGGTGGGGACCTCATTTTACTAGGGTGCGATACTCGAAACAACAAGGAGTTTCAGCGGCAACGCCCTGTCGGAAAGAGTTTGATCAAGGGTTACAATGGGCAGCCAGCGTAATGCCTGCGAATACGTGAGTCGTTGAAAGAGGAATAAAGTCATGAAGCTTCAAATGCCGTTTTGGCTGTTATCCGTTCTGGTGTTGAGCAGCAGTTCCTTGCAGGCTGCGGATCGTCCTAATATCCTTTTTGCCTTTGCTGACGACTGGGGTCGGCATGCCAGCGCCTATCGGGGGTTGGAAGTCGGCTCTTCGGTTAGCCAGGTCGTTAAGACACCGAATTTTGATGCGATTGCCAAGCGTGGTGTGCTTTTCAAACATGCCTTCGTGACGGCTCCTTCCTGTACTCCTTGCCGTAGCTCACTTCTGTCTGGACAGTATTTCTTTCGCACGGGACGGGCTGCGATCTTGCAGGGCGCCCATTGGGATCCGGCGATTCCTTCCTATCCGTTGTTACTCAAGGGTAATGGTTACCACATCGGTGAAACCTACAAGGTCTGGAGCCCAGGTACGCCTCGTGATGCACCGTATGGAAGTGGTCAGTATGGATACGAAAAAACCGGTGCTCGTTATAACCAGTTTTCCCAGAATGTGACCAGGATGGCCCAGGGAGGGATGAGTGTTACCGATTCCAAGCAGGTGCTCTATGACCAGGTAGCCGGAAATTTCCAGGCATTCCTGGATGCTTGCCCTGACGATCAGCCTTTCTGCTACTGGTTTGGTCCCACGTTGGTCCACCGAAAATGGATCAAGGGATCCGGGAAGGCTCTCTGGGGAATTAATCCGGATGACTTGAAAGGAAGGATGCCCAGTTTCCTGCCGGATGTGCATGAGGTGCGGCAGGACCTGGCAGATTACCTTGGCGAGGTCCAGGCTTTTGATGCGGGACTGGGGATCCTGGTGGATCTTTTGAAGTCCTCTGGGCAACTTGATAATACACTGATCGTGGTCAGCGGTGACCATGGTGCTCCAGGCTTTCCACGTGGCAAGTGTAATCTCTACGATTTCGGCGTGCAGGTGCCACTGGCTGTTGCCGGTCCCGGTTGCCAGGGTGGACGCGTGGTAGACGACTTCGTGAACCTGATGGACCTGGCTCCCACGTTCCTGGAAGTGGGTAAGACGGATGTCCCGTCTGTCATGACTGGCAAGAGCCTGCTGCCCGTATTGGTGTCCGAAAAATCGGGACAGGTTGATGCCAATCGCAGTTGGGTGATCACGGGACGTGAACGTCACGTGGCCCGGGCACGCGAGGGTTTTTTACCCTATCCCCAGAGAGCATTGCGAACCGGCGATTACCTGTACATCCTCAATTTTAAACCGGACCGCTGGCCGATGGGGAATCCCTATAACCTCACCGACACGAAGGCCCCTGAAACCAAGGTGCTGGAAAACAATACGTTTGTGACGTTTGGTGACCTGGATGCCAGTCCCGCCAAGGCCTGGTTGATCGAGCATCGCAATGATAAGAAATGGCGTCAGCATTATGACTGGGCATTTGGCAAAAGACCCGAAGAGGAACTGTTCGTGCTCGCCGATGACCCGAACCAGGTAAAGAACGTGGCGGGAAATCCACGTTACGAGGAAGTTCGCAAGAGGTTGCGTTCCCGGTTGCTGGCCGAACTGAAACGAGTCAAGGATCCTCGCGTGCTGGGCGATGGTTCCACGTTTGACAAACCCCCGTTTGTCACGGAGCGGTAATTCGGCAGTTACTTTTTCTTGGGCTTGGTTGCGGGGATCAGTGCGACCATCTCCTTGAGTGGTTTCCAGCCGCTGCCCGTGTTGACGGTCAGTTGCTTTTTCTTGTCCTCGCGGATTTCAAAGCGGTTGTTGTAGGTAGAGTACAGCCGGTCACCGTCGAGAAAAAACAGGAAACGGGTTTTGCCGCGATCCGTGATGATCCGGATCGGTACGATGCGGGTGCCAGATGTGTATCCCTTGACCTGGGTAGGCAGGGCCACTTTCTTGCCGGCCGGTTGCGTGGGTGCCTTGTACACCTTGTTGATCTTGATGGCGGCATAACCTTCCTTGGAGAACTTGGTGATCGTGGCATCCACGATCATCGGGATCGCCGGGTTTCGGATCGCCTGGTCAAGGCCAGGTGGCCGCTCGTCCTGGTCAGCCTGGAGGGGAGAGGCCAGCGGTAGCATGAATAGTGCAAGAACCGAGGCTCGTAATGTGAACGGTTGTCTCATGTCGAAAAATCCCCTGGTTTATTGACCCAGTTGGCTGGAAAGGCGTTTTGCGAAACGTCGCGTGAACTCGTAAGGACTCTCCTTGGCTTTCTCAATGGCTGGCAGCATCGTGCGGGCTGCCGTGCCCAGTTTTTCCAGGGCACGAATCGCATACATACCAACCAGCAGGTTGTCCGCTTCGATATGGTTGGCCAGGAGCGGTAGGTATTTTTCCTGCTGGCCATGTCGTCCCAGGGCAAGCGCTGCCGCGATACGGACGGTGGGTACCGGATCATGGGTCAGGTGAGCCAGGTGCGGGGTCGCTGTAGCCTGGGGTTGCAGGTGGCCAAGCCAGGTGGCTGCCCAGTAACGTAGAGACGGACGTTTTGATACAACGGCTGCCCTTAACGCCTGCCGATTGCCTCGTTCCCCGGCTTCGATGAGCTGTATTAATTCCTGCACGAGCGTGGCGTTGCTCTCCTGTTGCAAGACCTGGTACTTGCTGCCGTACTGGCGTCCGAGATCTTCCAGGATGGGCTCCGGGATTAGCCCCACGTCCCGTTTATCGATCATCCAGCGATAGAGTGTGTTTCGCAGGGTTTCGAGTTGTTTCCGATGCTGTGGTAGCGTTGCCAGGTTGACGGTCTCGTGGGGATCGTTTTCCAGGTCGTAAAGTTCTTCGGTTGGGCGCGACAGCGTGAAGACGCGAGCCTGCAGTTCGTTCAGCTTTCCATCCTGGTGCAATTGCCGCATGGTCTTGGTGATGCTCTTGCCATCCTTGTACTGGTTTGGCTGTGAATGAGACAACGGCGACATGAAGTTGCGAATATATTTCCATCGTTTTGTGCGCACGCAACGAATGGTGTCGACGGTTTCATCGCAGCGATCGCGAGCGGATACGATGTACGGACGTGGCTGGTAGGTCGAGCCTAGTAAATCCTGGCCCTGGACGTGTTTCGGAATCTTGATCCCGGCCAGTGCCAGCGAGGTTGCCGCGATATCGATGTGTTCGACCAGGTCATGCCGAACGGTACCAGCGTGTTGTCCCCTGGGCAGCTGCATGATCAGTGGCACGTGGATCCCTTCATCGTAGAGATATTGCTTGCCACGCACGTGGCTGACGCCATGATCGGTCCAGAAGAAAATAGCGGTTTGGTCGAGAATGCCCGCCTGGCGTAATGAATTAATAATCTGTCCGACCTCGTCGTCGACCTTTTTCCACGAGTTCAGGTAAGTTGCCCAGTCTGCTCGCAGCACGGGATGGTCCGGGTAATAGGGTGGCAACTGGACTCGATCCGGTGAGACGGGATTGGCGACTTTGGCATTACGAGCTTTGCCGCCGGAGAGTTGGATCTGGGCGAAGAAGGGTTGGCCAGGCTTACGTTGTTTCCAGTTGCCAGCATCGTACATGTCAGCAGAAGTGAAGTTGTAATCGGTTTTACCGTTCTTGTTCATGCCGGCATTGGTGACGTGGTAACCTGCCTTGCGGAAGAGTGACGGAATAGAGGGGATCGGTAGCTTGAAACTGTCGTAGTATGCTTCGTTGCCACCGCCCTTGCCGGAGGTGCGCTGTGAGCGATGGTTATGGGCGCCCAGGGTGGTTGAATAGATACCCGTTACCATCGTCGAGCGGCTGGAAGAACAGACCGGGTTCGTGACAAACGCCTGTGTAAAGCGGACGCTTTTCTTGGCCAGGCCGTCGAGGTGTGGTGTGCGGATCGTTGTCTCGCCGTAACAACCCAGGTGCGGTGATGCATCCTCGGTAATGATCCAGAGTACGTTGGGGCGGTCAGCGGCCAGGCCGGTACTGGAAAAGAGTGCCAGCAGGCAGAACATCCAGGCCAGGCAACAGGCCAGCGTTGT
>JAZADA010000315.1:0-10711 GCA_036124135.1 Planctomycetota bacterium
GGTGGGGATGGCCGACGGAGCGGTGATCCTGGTTGATGCTGCAGAAGGTCCGATGCCCCAGACGCGTTTCGTGGTCTCCAAGGCACTGGAGTGTGGCCTGCAGCCGATCATTGTCGTTAACAAGATCGATCGAAGTGACGCGCGCTCGCTGGAAGTCCTGGACGAGACGTTCGAACTGCTGATGGAAATGGGTATGGATCAGCAGTTGGACGATATTGGCTTCCTCTTTGCCACTGCCAAGGAGGGATACGCGACGAAAGATCCGGAAGTGGTGGGTGATTCCATGAGCCCATTGCTGGACATGGTGTTGGAACAGGTTCCCGGCCCGGTGGTTGAACAGGATTCTCCCTTGCAAATGCAGGTCACCACGCTGGACTGGTCCGAATACGTGGGCCGGATTGCAGTAGGTCGGATCCAGGCAGGTACCATGGAACAGGGTGCCACCGTGGAATTGTGCCAGGCGGATGACCAGGTGACCGAGAGCAAGATCTCGCAGCTTCACGTTTTTGATAACCTGGGGAGGGTCCAGGTGGAATCGGCTGCCGCTGGCGACGTGGTGGCGGTGATGGGACTGGATTCTGTTGAGATTGGTGACACGATCTGTGCCAAGGATCATTGTCGTCCTTTGCCGAGGTTGAGTGTTGACGAGCCTACCCTGGAGATGGTGTTTGGCATTAATAGTTCGCCGTTTGCCGGTCGTGATGGAAAGTATGTAACCACGCGGCAAATTCGCGAACGCCTGATGCGAGAACTGGAGCGTAACGTGGCGTTACGCGTGCGACCGATCCACGGAAACGAGACGTTCGCTGTCTCGGGACGCGGAGTATTGCATCTGTCTGTTCTGATTGAAACGATGCGGCGTGAGGGTTACGAGTTATCCGTGGGAAAACCGCAGGTTATCGTTCAAGAGGTAGATGGTAAGAAACTGGAACCTTTTGAAACCCTTAACGTGGAAGTGCCTACGGATAAGTTTGGCGCGGTCATGGAGGCGATTGGTGACCGTCGTGGTAACCTGATGGAGATGAACGCTCGTGGAGAATACTCGCGGGCCACGTTCTCCATTCCGGCGAGAGGTCTCATCGGACTCAGGACACGGTTGCTTAATGCCACCCAGGGAACGGTGGTTATGCATCATCGCTTTGAATCGTACCAGGAGGTCGAGGGAGAGATTCCCAAGCGTCCCAACGGGGTGATGGTCTCGACCTCGACAGGAAAGGCTGTTGGTTTCGCGCTCCATGGGCTGCAGCAACGGGCAGACATGTTCGTGGCACCGGGCGATGAGGTTTACGAGGGCATGGTCGTGGGAGAAAATAGTCGAGATAACGACTTGCCGGTGAATCCCATGAAAGAAAAGAAACTCACCAACATGCGAGCCAGTGGCAGTGACGAGAATATCCTGCTCAAGCCACCCCGACGTTTGTCGCTGGAAATGGCGCTCGAGTATATCGAGGATGATGAACTGGTCGAGGTGACTCCCACCCAGATTCGGCTCCGCAAGATGATGCTCAAGGAAGTTGACCGTCGGCGGAACTTGCGTAATCAGAAATGATTGCCGGGGGCCAGGGTTTCTGAGCGAAGGTCCGGGATTTACACTGGTTTCAGGCCCGATCGAGCCAGGATGTGCCCTTTGGCCGAGTGCGAAAAAAAGATTTCACAGTACTCGGGATAGCTGCTTTTTCTTTCCGCACCGCTTATACTGTGTGTTCTCCAGTGGAGCATTACCGTTTTACACACATGTAATCGATCGAGGTATTTAAGATGCAGCCAAAGCAAACGACAAGGCGTGAGTTTATCAAAAAGTCAGCAGCGCTGACGACCGCCAGCACGGCAGTTCCCTATTTTGCATGGACCGAGAAAGCCTTTGCTAACCAGGCCAAGAATGACCGGCCGCGAATTGGTTGCGTGGGTGTCGGTAGCATGGGGTCGGGAGATGCTCGCGGGCATTCTGGCTTTGGTGATATCGTGGCAGTTTGCGACGTGGATGCCAGGCATGCCGAGCGGGCCAAGAAAGATGGCCGCATTGGCAAAGGGAAAGCGGATGCCTATGGTGACTACCGCAAGGTGTTGGAACGAGATGATATCGATGTGGTCAGTGTCGTGACTCCCGATCACTGGCATGTCAAGATTGCCATCGAAGCATTGGAAGCAGGCAAGCACGTTTTTTGCCAAAAACCTCTGACGTTGACCCTGGAAGAGAACCAGCTCATCCGTCGTGCTTGCCAGAAGCATAAGGACAAGATCTTTTTCGTAGGTACGCAGCAGCGAAGTGACCGCAACAAGTTCCTGCGTGCCGTCAACATGGTCCAGAAGGGCCTGCTGGGCGACATCAAGAAAATCACGGTTGGTATCAATGGTTCACCCACGGGTGGTCCGTTTCCGACTGCCACGCCTCCCAAGGAACTCAACTGGGATATGTGGCAGGGACAGGTGCAGCCAGTCGATTATCGTGAAAAACGATGCCACTACCAGTTCCGCTGGTGGTACGAATATTCCGGCGGTAAATTCACCGACTGGGGAGCCCATCACGTTGATATTTCCCAGTGGGCGATTCAGCAGAATGGTGACGGCCAGGGTCCGTTGGAAATCGATGGACGTGGTTGCAAGCATCCTGTGAAGATGAAAGATGGACATACCCAGGAAGATGATAAGTACAACACGTCGCACGATTTCTCGGTGAAGTGTAAGTTCCCTGGAGACATCATCATGGATGTCACCAGCCATGGTCCTAATGGTGTAACCTTTGAAGGCACCAAGGGCCGAATGTTCGTAAACCGTGGCAAGATCACGGGTACGCCACTCGAAGAAAACTGGGACAAGGATCTCTACACGGCAGAAGTTGTACAGCGACTCTACAAGGGTAAACCCCATGAAGGGCACAAGAACAACTTCTATCGTTGTATTCGTGATGGGGGATTGCCGGTGTCGGATGCATTCAGCCATGTGCAGGCGATGAGTACCTGTCACCTGAGTGCCATCGCTGCCCGTCTTGATCGTGTGATCAAGTGGGATCCGAAGGCTGAAAAAATCCTGGGTGACGAGCAGGCGGCGTCCTTTGTCGCACGTGATCGGCGCAAGGGATTTGAGATCCTCAGCGTGTAAACGTTAGCCAGGACAAGATGAGTTTACCGGTCATCACGCGGTTGCGTGGTGACCGGTTTTTCATGCGCTTGCGAAACCGAATTGGCTCAGGGTAACTTGAAAGTGAGGGTCGTCCAGAAAGATTCCCACTCGTGGTCTTCCTTCTTGGGACGCGTCATGTGGGTAAGGCGAATCGTGATCAGGCCGGATTGAGCCAGCGGTATCAGTGCATTTCCCTTGGTGTCTGTCCGGATCGTACCCCGGGGTTCGTTTCCTTCATTCGGGTAGGCCCAGCCGAGGTGTGCATTGTTGAGAGGTTTTCCCTTGAACAAGACCTGGATCGGAAGCGTGTTGCCTACTTTGAGCTTGAAAGGATCGGTGAGCGGTACGATTTCCAGGGGTAGTCCCACGACCTGGCAGGGATCGCCTCCGCCGTCACCATGCTTGACGAGCACCTTGGGAGATTTTGAATACTGTTCCACACCATCCTGGTCGAGCGTGTTTTCCTTGGAACGGAGCGAATAGATGTGTGGCATCCCATCGACGACAAGATAGTGATTGAACTTGGGAGCCTTGAGGGTAATGATGCGTGTGCGTGTTCGGACGGCGCAAATGTAAACACCGGGCTTGGTGGCGTTGATTTCCATGAGCCCGGAGGCGTCACGTTTTCCGGCAGGTTTGGCCGTGGTTCGTTGGTTATCCGGGCCGATCACGATACGGTGTGAAAATTTTTCCGTGCTGAGGGCATTCGTACTCTTGGGAAAATCCATTCCCTGGCGAGCCAGTACAATTAATTTGTCGGCTACCGTGGGCTTGGTGTCTGGCAGCAGCCAGAGATCGTGGGCCCGGGCTTCGGTGCTGACGAGAACAAGTGCAAGGCAGAGGGTGGGGAGGTATCGCATGAGTCGGGCTCCGGGCAGGTCAGGGGGTAATAGATTCCTACGTTGCTGACAGCAGTTTTAATAAATCAGCGTGGAAAAGACTAGATATCTGATTTAGACTGGTGCCGACGGGGGTTGCCAGGTTCCAGTGGTGTTCGAGCGGTTGGGTGTTGTTATGCTGCGTTCCAGACAGAAAGTCCTGAGGCGTTATGGTGGACTGGTATGTCTGGCCGTGCCGTTATGTACGTTTGTGGCCATCCTGGGCTTCGATTTCGTGATGTGGGACGATGATCGTGCCATTATTAACAACCCGTACACGGGCGGACTGAGTCTCGACCGAATACCCATTATTTTCAGCGATCTCAAGTCGACGAGTCATTTTACTCCGATGACCGGGTTGTTTCGCAGCCTGATTTACGAATTGTTTCCACCCACGCCCGAAGGCATGGTGGCGGATGGTTACCATTTTGGCAGTTGGTTGCTGCATGCGACCAGTACGCTCTTGCTCTACCTGGTCTGCTACGAGTTGCTGACCGTATTGCGGAAACAACAGGGAAAGCAGGAGGTTCCATCGTTGCGCCGCCGCCAGGTTGTGATTTCCGTGCTGGCGGCCTTGTTGTGGAGCGTGCATCCGCTGCGTGTAGAACCCGTGTCCTGGGTGTCATCCGGGAATCATTGCCTGGCGACGACATTCCTGTTTCTCGCGGTCTTATTCTATTTGAAACACGTTCAGGACCGCGGCCCCATGTTTCGGAGCAAGACGCTCTGGTACTCGGTTGGGGCATACTTGCTATCCCTTTTATCACATCCCATCGGGATCGGGTTTTTCCTGGTTTTGATCATCGCGGACATGTTCCCGTTGCGGCGTTTGAAATCACCAACCTCCTGGCTGAGATCTCGCCCGGATCAGCTCGTGTTACTCGAGAAAGTTCCCTTCGTGGTGGCCGGCTTACTCGTGGCCCTGACGACGGTCGGCCTGCAGATGTTCTACCCGGACTATAGTGACCCACCGTCTCCTTCGCTGGAGATGTTTGGTCTCCTGGCTCGAACCATGCAGGGGCTCTATGTCTGGGTGTATTATGTTTGGCGAGTCTGGATTCCTGTTGGTTTATGCCCCACCTATACCACGCTGGTTCAGTTTGACCCGTTGAGCTTGCTGTTTATACTCAGTGGAATTGCCTTCCTGGCCCTTACCATCGCCGCCGTTGCCTTGCGCAAGCGTCTGCCTGGATTGCTGGCTGCCTGGTCCGCTCATCTGATCATGCTGGTGCCCGTGCTGGGTTTAACCCAGATGAACCACGTGGCGAATGATCGTTACTCGCTTCTTCCCGCGATGCTCTGGAGCCTGCTTTTTGTCGGCCTGATGTGTCGGCCTTATGGCGAGAGGGTTTTTCGTGGTCTGGCGGGGGGAACGGTCGTGGTTATCCTGGTGCTGGCCGTATCCAGTTGGAAACAGGTCCGTGTATGGCATGATACGGAAACGCTGTTTCAGTATGTGTTGGTACAAATGGAGGATGACCCGGGCCGCGAGGATATCTATTTTCGATTGGCAAATTTTTACAGCAAGCAGGGGGCCATGAAACGCGCTCAAACGGCCGTCATGGAATCGATCAAGATTCGGCCTGACCATGCGGAGGCGCGCATGCTCTATGCCACGTTGCTTTATTTTTCAAGTCAGTACGATGCGTGCCTGGCGGAAATCCAGTGGGCAGTTGATGAGGACTTGCTGACCCATGATGCCCTCGTGCTGCGTGGCATGGTGCACATGGCCAGGGAAGAATGGGATACTAGCGAAGAAGTGTTTCGGGCGGTCCTGAAAGAAGATCCAGATTTCACGGCAGCCAAGGTCCAGTTAAAGACGTTGCAGGCCCGGCGAGAAAGGGCAAACTCTCAGTGAAGCAGGAATCGCGATCCGATCCCACTGGGCGCATGGGTTGAATCCTGCCATAACAGGAACATGATTTTGTTAGGACAGGCGACGGTAAAATAATGTATATCCTTGGACTGCATGGGAATTTTGGACGATCGGATCACGATGGCGCCAGCGCGCTGATTTGTGATAACCAGGTGGTCGCAGTCGCCGAGGAAGAACGTTTCCTGCGACAGAAACACGCGACCGGACTGTTTCCTTACGAGTCCGTACGTTCCTGCTTGAGCCAGGCAGGCATTACGATCGAGGACGTAGATTACCTCGCATTCCCCCGAGTGACCTGGCAGAATTTTGCTGAGCGACTACAAGCCTATTTTGGATTCCAGTTTGGACATTGTCCGGAAGTGAAATTCGTTCAGCATCATCGGGCTCATGTGGCCTCGGCTTATCACCTGTCGGGATTCCCGGATGCCCTGGCATTGAGCGTTGATCGCTCCGGGGACGGGGTCTCGCTGGCTGTCTACCGATGCCAGGGGACAGAACTGGAGTTGTTGCACGAGGAGGGATTTCCCAATTCGATCGGCCTGTTTGCTGCGTTGATGACCCAGTACCTGGGATTTCGTAGTAATCATGGTGAGTACAAGGTCATGGGATTGTCTGCGTTCGGAAAGCCAGACGTGGACCTTTCCTTCCTGATGGACGTTACCTCCGAGGGATACCAGCTTAACGATCAGTACCTGCATGAAGAGGTTTTGCGGAAGTATCCGGCATTTCCCACTGAGCAGTTACCGATTTTCAACGACAAAATGGCAGAGCACTTGCCGCCACGTCGTACACGGGATATGCCGTTGGAGTCTCACCATGCGGACCTGGCGGCAAGTACGCAGGCAACCTTGGAAGCGGCCGTGTCGGCGATCCTGAATCGATTCAGGCAGCCGAGCGATCGACACCTTTGCCTGTGCGGAGGAGTCGCACACAATAGCGTGATGAACGGAAACGTGGTGGCCAGCGGGATGTTTGAATCCGTTTACGTGCCACCGGCTGCTGGCGATGCCGGCACTGCCCTGGGCGCTGCGGTCCAGGTGGCCGTTGACCTGGGACAGAAGTTTTCACCGTTGCAGACGGCCTGCCTGGGGCCGGAATTTGACAATGGCCAGATCCAGCAATTGCTCGATGCCAGTGGTGCCCAGTATGACACCGTGGATGATCCCGCCCTGCGGACAGCGCAGTTGCTGGCTGAAGGGGCGACCGTAGCCTGGTTCCAGGGACGAGCGGAATTTGGTCCACGGGCCCTGGGAGCACGTTCGCTGTTGGCCAATCCTTGTAATGCTGCCATGAAAGACAAGGTGAACCTGATTAAGCACCGTGAAAAATTCCGTCCCTTTGCGCCCTCGGCCCTGCACGAACATTGCCCGGAACGATTTTCGATGTATGGTGATTCGCGTTTCATGTCGTTTACATTTCCAGCGAATGATCAGGGGTTAAGCGAGTTTCCTGCTGCCATTCACGTGGATGGAACGGCACGCGTCCAGAGCGTGCTCGATACGGATGGACTGTATTACCAGATGATTTCCCACTTTCACGAACTGACGGGAATCCCGGCCGTGCTCAATACCAGCTTGAATTCGGACTGGGAGCCGATTGTTCATCGGCCGCAGGATGCCCTGGCCTTCCTTAACGTGACGGCCACCGAGTACCTGTCGATCGGTAACTTCCTGGTTAGCAAGGCACCCTGATGCCAAGTGTTTCCCTGGTCATCGCCGCTTACAACGAAGCTGAATCATTAGCGACGGTTTTTCAGCGTGGCCTGGGGGTGTTGCAGGATTGCACGGACGATTACGAGGTCCTGATCCTGGATGACGGTAGCACTGACGACACGCGCGCGGTGGCACACGCATTACGTGACGAGCACGCGAGTTTCGTGCGTGTCCTGGAGCATGATCAGAACCAGGGGATACGTGTTACTTTTGAAGAGCTCTATCACGGTGCCGCCAAGGACTACGTGTTTGACGTGCCTGGCGATGGCGAGTTCCCACCGGAAGTGCTGCGGGAAATCATGCCCATGCTGAAGAAATATGACGTGGTCATCTGCAACCGGGTTTACCGTAACTACACGGTTTATCGAAAGTTGGTTTCATTCGCTTATCGTTGGTTGCCCCGGTTGCTGTTTCGAGTGGATCTGCGGGACCCAGGCAGTATCAAGTGCCGGCGGCGAGAGGTCGTCCAGGATATCGAGGTGAAATCGCGGAGTGTCTTTGCGGAGGCCGAGCGTATGATTCGTGCTGCTCGCCGGGGTTATCGGATTGGTACGGTTAACATTGAGCCGGAACGACGCGTGGGTGGGCAGGCCCGGGGAGCATCGTGGAAAAACGTGCTGGGATCAGGGCGTGACATGCTGGTCCTTTGGGTGCGACTGGTGATCCTTCGTCAAAAACCCTGAATTTATACTGCTGTTGTGACGATGCAAGAAACACGGAAACATTGCGGCCTTTCGCGGCGCAGGATAAGATGGACTGCACGTCCTTTTCATGACAGGGGTTTCTGTTCTTCAGCTTAGGCACAGGTTATGTCGTCAGCGGCCGGTTCTTTATCGACGTCACGTCCAGCACAGAACTGGATTATCAGTCGCAACCTGGATATCGTGTTCGTGATCGCTGCACCCGTGTTGGCTTTTTTTTGGGCCCTGGGAACCATGCAGCTGTTCAGCACGGGCGTCGTGCTCTCGATCTTCATGGTCTTCAACGTCGCGCATCACTTTCCCACGTTCATTCGCATTTATGGTGACCGGGATTTGTTGCGACGATTTCGCTGGGAACTGATCCTCGGCCCCGTGATTCCCTTCAGTCTCGCGATCATGGCAGTGTCCTACGTAATTACAAGCACCAGCCAGGCCGGGCAGACTGCGGAAAGTGTGGCGGACAGCATGATCTTCCTGTTCATCGTGCTGCTGATTTGGGACCCGTGGCATTTCCTGATGCAGCACTATGGTTTCATGCGTATTTACGATCGGCATAACAAGGCACCTCGCAAAATTGCGGCACGCATGGACCTGGCTGTTTCCTGGATCTGGTTTATCTGTATCCTGGTATTGATTTCCGAGTGGCTTCCGGACCTTTTGTTTGACCTGCAAAGCAAGCATGGCCTGCCGCTGGTGTTCCTCTTTAATATCAATACTTACCGTTGGCTGGAAACGATTATGATCGTACTAGCCGGCGGGATGGGATTGGTCTACGCCGGGTACCTGGTCTGGTGTGCGCGCCGCGGTTACTACATCAGTCGTGCCAAGCTCTGCTTGCTGGCCAGCACGTTCCTGGTTATGTACCTGACGTATGTCCCCAATCCGCTGATCGACCGAGTGGCGCCGGGATGGAACTTTTCACTAGGTTTCGCCACCCTCGGAATGGTACACGTGACGCAGTACCTGGCTATTGTCTGGAAGTATAACCGTGGATTGGCCACCAAGAACCGGGCTCGAACGCCAGGGTTTGCGAGGGCCTTTGCTCGCGGAGGTTTTATCGTACTGGCGGTCTATATCATTGCCTGTCTTGTGTATGGAGTGGCTGTTTCCTTTTATGGCGTGACACTCCCCTTCGAGACCTGGAACAAGATTTCCGGTGGAGGGGGCGCGACACTCTTCCAGAGTTCCATCGGGATCTGGTATGGCGGGATCCTGGCGGCGGTTGGTTTTACCTCGACCTTCTTGCATTACTACTATGATGGTTTTATCTGGAAGGTTCGCCATAAGGAAAACCAGCAGAACCTGGCCCTGGCGGACGCGACCGAAGCGGAAAAATCTGGTGATGCCAAACCAGACAGCAAGTCCTGGTGGACCAGTGGTGGCGCACGCAGGCCGGTCAAGGTGTTGGTTCGCCAAGCGCTCTACCTGGGGGTGCCGATCGTCTTGGTCGTGGGGACGTACGTGGTTACCCAGGAACGCGAAAGCCCTGAAGAATTCAGGCAGCTGGCGTTTAATTTTCAGCTCAACGCAAAACCCAAGGAGAGTGCCCAGGCAGCAGAAATCGCGCTGCGAGGGTTCGAGCGGCAGTTGGCCCTGGAGCGGAAAATGATTCAGGTACGACCCCGCGTACGCCACTATGCTTCGATTGCAGAGTTGACCTATAGTATTTCCTACCTGAAGCAGCAGTTCCTGGCGGATATTCCTGCGTATCAGGAGACGTCCCAGCAGCAGCAGGAATGGCTCGTGCAGTCAATCAAGGCCATGGAGGCAGCTCTCGAATTGCCTGCGCCCTATGGCTTCTCAACAAATCTCGAGGGGCAGCAAAAGAAGAAGGCTGTCGAAACCATGTTAGCCGAGCGTCGCGAGGAACTTGCCAAGTTGGTTGCTGCCAGTGATCCTGAAACCGATTGACTGCTATTCTGCGATCAGCAATTGATTGTCCTGCAGGAATTGATAGAGGATATCTGCGGTTTTCTGATGGCCATGTGCATCCCAGTGATTATCCTTGTTCTTGCCGATCAGTTCCTCTGCGGTTAATTCCGCGGCCGCGAATTCACTATCCAGGTCAAGCTGGGAGATGTTCTCGATGGTGGGAAATGCCTTCGCAATGAGAGCACGCAAACGAATCGTTTCATCTCTTTCGGGTGAGGCAAAGGCTCCAAAATGCATCAGCAGTAACTGGCAATCCTGTTCGGCACATCTCGCCTGCATCGATTCCAATAATCGCTTGGTGAGCGTAAATGGATTCGTAATCTGCATCTTGCTCGTGTTTCGCAAGCTTGGTCGGGGAACAGGGTAATTACTGAGAAATAACTCGTTGTCCTGCAGGGTGAACATGGGTTTTTGCAGCCCATACATCATGGTGTGTAGGATTTCATCGAGATCGTTGAAGAAGTGCGCAACAATCACCAGGTCGGGCGAGTA
>JAZADA010000316.1:0-3847 GCA_036124135.1 Planctomycetota bacterium
CTGGTGTCCGCTTTGTCACGCTCACCTACGGTGGCTGGGACATGCACTCCAATATCGCTAATGGCTTTAAGGGCTCGATGCCATCCTTTGACCAGGCTTACGCGGCCCTCATCCGCGACTTGGATCAACGTGGCCTGCTCGACTCCACCATGGTCTGCACAGCCAGTGAATTTGGTCGTACACCCAAGATCAACGGTAGTGCTGGTCGTGATCATTGGCCCAAGGTATTCAGCGTGTTAATGGCTGGTGGCGGCATCAAGCGTGGATCTGTTTACGGCATGTCCAACCCAACTGCCAGCGAACCAGAAGAAGACGCGCTCAACGTCGAGGACTGGGCCACCACGATTTACAAGTGTATGGGAATCACGGCTGACAAGGAGCTCATGGCACCTGGCGACCGACCCATCGAAATCGTCGACGGTGGAAAAGTCCGACAAGCGTTGTTGGCTTAGTCAGCACGAATAGACACTGGCCACCGGAAGTCCTGGTGGCCAACACGGTACATGATTGCTGCAAGCCATGTCTCATTACTGAGCATGGCTTGCTGTTTATAACGGAAAGCATTTCCTTACGCATTGAAACTAGAAATGGATGGAAGCATGCGACACCAACAACAACGAGTCCTGAGTGCAATCGCCGCCTTACTGATGCTGCTGGGCACCAGCCTGCAGGCTGCCTCACCATCGCTCAGTAGTATTGAACCTCGCGGGATTCAGCGAGGTGTTGAATCCATCCTCTCTTTCAATGGCGCACGAATGGCTGACGCCAAGGAAATCCTTTTCTATAGTCCCGGCATTGAAGTCCTGAAACTGGAAGCAACTGCCGCCAGCGCAAAAGCCACGGTCAAGGTTGCTGCAGATTGCCGCATGGGCCAACATGTCGCCCAGGTTCGAACGGCCAGTGGTGTTTCCGAGTTCAAGACATTTTACATCGGTCCCTTTGCTGCAATTCCCGAGAAAGAGCCCAACAGTGAATTCAGCGCGCCCCAGGCAGTGGCGATGAACATCACCGTCACCGGTACCGTGCAAAGTGAAGACGTTGACTACTTCGTTGTGGAAGCCAAGAAGGGGCAACGCATTTCGGCCGAAGTCGAAGCCATGCGTCTGGGGACCACGCTGTTCGATCCTTACGTGGCCATCCTCGACAGCAAGCGTTTCGAACTGTCCTCGGCAGACGATTCTCCACTGGTATGGCAGGACGCCATTGCATCGGCAATCGCACCGGAAGATGGCAAGTACACGATCGAGGTTCGCGAGAGTGCTTATGGTGGCAGTGGTAGTTCACGTTACCGTCTTCACGTGGGAACCTTCCCCCGACCCACCGCTGTCTATCCGGCCGGTGGCAAGATGGGCGAACAGACCAAGGTGACCTTCCTGGGTGATCCCAGTGGGAACCTGGTTCAAACCATCGATTTACCGGCTCAACCCGTGGAACAATTCGGCCTGGAACCCAAGGCCGATGGCCAGGTTGCTCCATCACCGAATCCTTTCCGGCTTTTCCCTCATGGAAACGTCCTGGAAGTAGAACCTAACGATAATCCGACGGAAAATGCGACTCCAGCCGAGTTGCCACTCGCTTTCAACGGCATCATCGAAAAGAAAGGGGATGTCGATTGTTTCCGCTTTACTGCCAAGAAGGGTCAGGTCTGGGACATTGAATGTTTCGCCCGACGAGTACGTTCCGGCCTGGACCCGGTCATGCACCTCTTCAAGGCAGACGGTGGCACCATTACCGGCAACGACGACTCACGCGGCCCGGACAGTTACTTCCGATTCAGCGTCCCCGCTGACGGAGAATACGTGCTACGCGTCATGGACCATCTCGGTAGAGGTGCCAAGGATTTCGTTTACCGCGTCGAAATGACCCAACCCAAACCTACCCTGACCGTGGGAATTCCACGCGTTGCGCGTTATTCGCAGTATCGCCAATGGATCGTGGTTCCGCGAGGAAATCGTTTTGCTTCTTTAATGACCGTCAGCCGCAGTAATTTTGGTGGCGACGTCGTCCTCGATCCACAAAACATGCCTGCCGGAATCAAGATTCATTCCGAGGCGCTGCCGGCTAACGCCAGCACGATGCCCGTCGTCTTCGAGGCAGCCGCAGATGCCCCGATCGGTGGAAAGCTGATCGATTTTACAGCCCGTCATGCTGATCCCAAGCAGGACATCAAGGGTGGCTACAAGAATCGGGGGGACTTCATCCGAGGTGGCCCCGGACAATCCATCTACTGGACAGTCGATGTGAATCGCATTCCTGTCTGCGTGGTTGATGAAGTACCTTTCCGACTCGAAATCATCGAGCCCAAGGTACCCATCGTTCGCAATGGCTCCATGCAATTGAAGATCGTGGCCCACAAGAAAGAGGGCTGGGACGAGCAGATCAACCTGCAAATGCCTTTCCGTCCGCCGGGGATTAGTGCCACCAGTTCGATCAATATGCCGAAGGGTAAGAATGAAATTCTTTACCCGATCAGTGCCAATGGCAGTGCCGGGATCAAGAAGTGGAAATACTTCATCATTGGTTCCGCCAATGCGGATGGCAGCGCCTGGGTTTCCTCCCAGCTGGCAACTCTCGAAATCTCGGAACCGTTCCTGGCTTTTGAAATGCAACGTGCTGCCACGGAGCAGGGTAAGGATGCCGAAATCGTCTGCAAGATTAACCAGGCGAAAGAATTCCCGGACAAGGCCAAGGTCGAACTGCTGGGACTGCCCGCCGGTGCCACGACCTCGCCACTGGAGATCACCAAGGACACCAAGGAACTGGTCTTCCCAATTAAGACCACCAAGGAAACCCGCGCCGGAACTCACAAGAATATCTTCTGTCGCGTGGTCATCACGCAGAACAGTGAAGCGATCATGCACAGTCGCGTGGGAGCCACGGAATTTCGTGTCGACAAACCTTTGCCGCCCAAGAAAAATGAGCCTCCCAAGCCGGCTCCGGTGGTGGCCAAGAAACCAGAACCCAAGAAGCCCGAAGCTCCCAAGAAAGTACGCTTGACCCGGCTGCAACAACTGCGGCTGGATGCCAAGAAGAAAGCTGAAGGAGCTGCTGGCGGTGGCGGTGGCGGCGAATAGAGACCCTGCTTTAAACAAACCAAGTGAAGACACATGGAAACCGGCAGTCCTGTAAGACTGCCACAACAAGGGGAAAATGAAATGCGTTGCGGACGAATTGTAACCCAGGGATTGGCGATGTTGACGCTCTTTGGCTTCCTGGCAACCAGCCAGGCAGCTGAAACCGCAAAGATTACGAAGGTCAATGTCTATCCAGCGGAGGTCTCCCTGAAATCCAACCGGGACCGCCAGGCCATCATCGTGCAATCCGTGGATGCCACGGGTATCACGCGTGACGTAACGAGCGACGCCAAGTTTTCACTGGACAAGACCGAACCCGTCCAATTGAAGGCCAATACGCTCTATCCCCAGGCGGACGGAGAGGCCAAGTTAACGGTCGCCTACGGTGGACACCAGGTCGTCGTACCGATCCAGGTTACCGAGGCCAAGACCGATCGACCGATTAGTTTTCGCCTCGACATCATGCCCATCTTTATGAAGGGTGGTTGCAACACGGGTAGTTGCCATGGGGCAGCTCGTGGCAAGGACGGCTTCCGACTCTCGCTCTTTGGTTTCGACCCTGCCGGCGACTATTTTCGCCTGACACGTGAGTTGCCAGAACGCCGGATCAACCTGGCCGATCCCGCCAACTGCCTGCTCATGGAAAAATCAACCGGTGCCACACCGCACACCGGTGGCAAGCGATTTTCTGCTGACAGTGAACTCGGAGAAACTATGATGCGTTGGCTCAATGCATCCGTACCCGATGATCCAGGAGAGGTCCCCAAAGTACT
>JAZADA010000317.1:0-9914 GCA_036124135.1 Planctomycetota bacterium
AGTGCCAACTGCAGATCCAGGTCCGATCCAATCTCCTGGCCCAGGACCCGGATTCGATGTTGCTTACCGGCTACCATTGCCAGTGGCTGGAGCACGTGCGTCTCTCCTGCCTTCAAGATGTTTTTAGCTACAGGCCTGGTTGGCTTCGAAGCCAACGCGGAAGCGACGAGCCGATAGACAAATTGCGCTGCACCACGAAAATCAGCATCATGAACATGGACCGTATATTGCTGACCGGCTTGCGCCTCGAAGCCAACAGCCAGGTCCTTGCCCTCGGTGTCGACCTCGTTGACAAGCGATTTCCCGGACGGTCCCGTGACCTGTATCGCGAGGTTCATGTCGCTACCAAGCCGCCGGGCCCAGCAATCCAGTTGGACCCACCCTGTCTTGCTCGGTGTTAGCGTGTAGGTATCTTTTTCCGTGAGTCGCGACAACCGGCCCGACAGGCCGACCGGCAACGCACCAAGATCCATCGCCTCTGCCTGCAACCGTTGCTCAACTATTTCTCGTATGTCACTCACGTACAAGCAGGCGGTTCCGGTCGCCCCGTTCGCATTGGCCGCTTGCCAACGGACGGTGCCCGGGGACATGGTCGCTGGCACGATCAGGCGTGCCGGTTGCTCCCGGGGAATCGGCAGGGCCCCCATGAAAATACGAGGCCCTTCCCAGTAAGGTCGTGGCGGGACAAGGAATGGTCCCAGGTCACCCGCTACCTGTAACTGGACCTCCGGGTGATGTACAAAAAACTGCATGTCCGGGGTGAGATCATAGCCTCCCAGCATGACATCCGTTGTCTTCCCACGCTGCACCGCTGGTGGAAAGCAATAGCCGAGGCTGGGAGCCTGCGCATGCGCGACCTGGCTCAGTGACCAGCAAACCAGCAAGCTTAGACTTAAAATGCGCATCACAATCCTTCTAATTCCACGCTTCACAGGCCCATCAGGCCAGCAGTTCCTTGACCGGCTTGCCTCCATTGACCAGCGGGACCGGTCGCCCCAGCGGCGTTTGGTACATCTTGGCTGGGTTAATTCCCATCAAGGTCAGAACCGTGGAGAGCAAATCCTGGATACTGTAAGGTGTCGTCGTCGGATAACTGGCCGTCGCGTCACTGGCACCGATCACGATCCCCGGCTTGGTCCCTCCCCCCGCAAAGATGACCGTTTGACAAGCTGCCCAATGGTCTCTACCGGCGTCCTTGTTAATCCTGGGCGTGCGTCCCATCTCACCCATCATCACGACAAGTGTTTCGTCAAGCAGACCACGTTGCTCCAGATCTTCCACCAGGGCACTAAAGGCCTGGTCCGTCGGCGGCACCAACGCTTTTTCATGTCCCGTGAAGTTATCCACGTGGGTATCCCAACTACCATGCGCGATTCCCACAAATCGCGATCCCGCTTCCACGAGTCGCCGCGACAAGAGGCTACACTGACCAATCGAGGTCATACCGTAGCGATCACGCACGGTATCTTTTTCATCCTGGATTCTAAAAGCACGCTTGGCTTCCGGACTGGTGACCAGCTCCAGGGCCTTTTCATAATATGCCTGCATCGTGGCAGCTCGCCCCACACCCTGCCCTCCCTCGCCCAGTGCATCGGCACCCTGGAGGAGTCGCTTGCGGCGCTGGAATCGTTCTTGATCAACATACTTCGAGAGGCTCAGGTCTCGCACCTGGAAGGTCGGATCGACGGGGTCGGTCTCGATCGTAAAGGGTGCGTAGAGTGGACCAAAGAAGCCAGGGCCGCCCGGGCCGAGTGGCTCGGGCATCTCAACGTAAGGAGGGACAACGCCTCGAGGGCCCAGTTCTCGAATCACCATGGAACCCAGTGACGGGTAGAGTTCATTGAAGGGTACGCCCTTGGCCTGGCCATCCCGGAACGGCGGTGGATACCCTGTCAGCACCTGGTGACGACCGGTTTGATGCCCATTGTCTCGATGACTGTGACTGCGCATGATCGCGAACTTGTCGACGATCTTGGCACAACGTGGCAGCAGTTCACTGATCTGTGTCCCCGCCACGCTCGTGGAAATGGGCTGGAATGGCCCACGAATTTCAGCAGGGGCATCCGGCTTCAAGTCCCACATGTCCAGGTGACTTGGCCCCCCCTCGAGCATGATGAAGATACACGACTTGGCCTTCACTGCCTTACCATTGGCAGCCTGGGCTTGCAGATCCAACATGGCAGGCAGGGAAAGCCCTCCCAGCAGGCCGGTCGCTCCCACGGTCAGCGCATCTCGGCGACTGACCTGGTTACAGAGGTGATCTTGTTTGCCAAAGGGAATTCGAAACATCCTTAATCTCCCGTTAAACCTGGTTGATTAATCAATGATTAAAAACAAATTCGCGAGTATTCAACAGGGCCCACAGCACGTCTTCCACAACCGCGCGTCGCAACGCACCGTCTTGCTCCCGGAAAGCGCCCAACATTAATTCACGTTCCTGGGCATTCGGATAACGTGCCAATGCGGCCAGGTACAATTGCTCTACTATCTTATCGTCACTTAACGTGGACCGGGTCAACTTTCGCGCCCGTCCCAGCCGATGACGAATTTTTTCCACGGATTCCGGGGAATTCATCAGGTGGAGGGCCTGGGAAATACTGGGTTCATTTCCTCGCTCACATTCACAGACACTGACTCGCTGCGGCTTACCGAACACCCGAAAGAAGTAACTGGGCATCCGGTTATCCCAGATCTCGATCGCCCGGTAGCCTGTTGGCCAGCCATTAAAGTGTTCCTGGACCCCCGTGACCTGGCAAATCGCGTCCAGCAGGACTTCCGCCGGCATGGGACGCCAGGCTGCTCGTGAGAAGTTCTGATCATCCCGCTGGTTCGATTCATTGCGCCGCGAGGACAACTGGTAGGTGCGACTGTTGAGTATCAAACGCGTCAACTGTTTCACATCGTAACCGCTTTCCACGAATCGCTCTGCCAGCAGTTGCAGCAACGGCTCGTTCGTTGCCGGGTTCGTTGCCCGCATATCATCGATGGGTTCGACGAGGCCTCGGCCCAGGTAGTGTGACCACAAGCGATTGACTAACATGCGTGCCAGGAACGGATTTTTATCGGCAGTCATCCACTGGGCCAGTGCGACACGTCGACTTTCGACCTGTGCCAGGTCGACCGGATCGCTACCCAGTCCGGCAACGTTGACGGTTTCACCGCTGCGTGGATGCTTTAAATCCAAGCCAGCCACGTCGTAAACCTTCTTGCTGCCGCCCGCTGAGGCCTTCTGCTTGAGCCCCGTGAAAAACCCGGAAAATGCCACGTAATCCGACTGGCTCCAGCGTTCAAACGGATGATGGTGGCACTGCGCACACTCGATCCTCACGCCGAGGAAAACCTGGCTCATGCTGCGTGCCAATTTCTCGGGCGAGTCGTGGACCACGTACATCGCTGCAGGAGTTTCACTGTGCGTACTCCCCCGGACCGTCACGATATCCTGTACGAACTGATCGTAGGGAACGTTGCCCGCAAACTGTCGCCGCAACCAGCGCGTCATGGCGACCGTCCCAACGGGCCCGATAATCTCGCGATCCACGCGCAGGATATCTGCCCATTTCATAGCCCAGAAATCTGCGTATTCCGTTCGCTGCAAAAGCGCGTCGATAAGCTGCTTCCGCTTGGCAGGATTTTCACTGGCAAGAAACTGCTTGGTCTCCTCGATCGTGGGCAAGGTGCCAATCGTGTCCAGGAAAACGCGCCGCAGAAAAACGGCATCCGTCGTTCGTTCGCTCGGTTGAATTCCCAGCGATTCCAAGCGATCCCAGACCAGTGGATCCACTTCGTTTTGCACGGGTGGACGCTCGAATCGGTCATCCTGCGGCAGGGTTACACGGGCAACCGCCACGCTTCCCTTGTAGCGAGCCAGGATGGCGGCCTCTCCTGGTACATTGTCTACCTGGACCCAGCCATTGCGATCCACGACGGCCACTTCCACCGCATTGGAAATAAACTCTGCTTCCCGCGTCACGCAGCGTCGCTGACCGGACTCATCTTCCGCAAACACCTGTAACTGGTGCCCCGAACCCTCTAAAAGCTGTACTTCCGCCGGATAGATGGAAAGCTGCAGGCGATGCTCCGGTTGCTGATCATCCAACCGCGCTCCCTCCGCCATCCAACGCCGTAGCAACTGGTACCACAGCCCACCTTCTTCAATTTTCCGACCACCCCCGTGGGGAACACGACTGGTTGCCTTTCCCAGCAACAGGCTGCTGGCGGGCGCCGCAACACGAACACGTCGTCCCCGGGAGGCACTCACCAGCGCCTCGTGATCAGCCACGTCGTCAAATCCAAAGACACTCAGCTTGAACCCGTTTTGACCTTCTGCTTTGCCATGGCAACCACCCGAGTTACAACCTGCCTTCGTCAATACCGGCTGAATCTGTTGACGAAAACTAACCGGCGGAGGCGAACGCATTGCCTGGACCGTAACCGGTATCATCCGTTCCCCGGATTCTCCGACCACCACGATCGTTGTATTCCCCTCGGCCACGGGCTGAACCAGGCCACGCCCTGAAACCGTGACGATGGCGGGATCACTACTACGATAAACAACTGTCCGAGTCAGATCCACGCTCTGCTTTTGCTTCAGATCTGCTGTCACTACAAGTTGCTGGGAACTCTCCGGACCGACCAGCGTGACCTGCCCTGGAAACACGACCGGAGCTGCCTGCAGAGAACCTGCCAACATGCTGAAAACAACGGCGTTAATTAGGTACTTAAACATCCCTTTACTATATCACAAACCGGAAAACTCAATCTTCCCCGATTTACACTGCAGGACAAGGAAACGCATGATTTTTATGCTATCTTGTTGTCACCGTCCGACTATCCCCGGCTCTTATTTTCCCTACGAGCACTTGTTCCATGAAAACATTATTTTCCCTGCTCAGCACATCACTATTCATGGTCATCCCCTTGCTGTCTGAGGCGGCTGACAAGGCACCTGGATCGGTAGATTTTGCACAGGATATTTTACCCATCCTCTCGAACAAGTGTTTTGTCTGTCACGGACCTTCCGTCAGTGATCCTGATCAACTGCGACTGGACAACGAACAAGCAGCAACCGCAGATCGTGGTGGTTACCGGGCGATCAATCACACTCAACCGGCAAAGAGCGCGCTGCTGGAAAGAATCACGTCCAAGACGGAGCCGATGCCACCTGCGGATGCCGAAAAGCAATTAACCGCGAGCGAGCGAGAACTGCTCAGCCGCTGGGTTCGCGAGGGTGGAAACTACACCACCCACTGGGCCTTTGTCGGTCCCCGGCTCCAGGCCCCGCGTTCACAGCCCAACGCTCAGCGACATGACATGATCGACGCCTTTATCAAGGATGGTCTCCAGGAAGCCGGTATTGATTTTGCGCCCGAGGCCAACCGCTCAACCCTCGCTCGACGCGTGGCTCTCGTCCTCACCGGGCTCCCTCCTGAACTGGACCAACTACAAGCCTTTCTCGATGACAAACGGCCTGATGCCTACGAGCACTATGTCGATGCGTTGCTCGCCAGTCCGCGTTACGGTGAACACCAGGCCCGCTACTGGCTGGATGCCGTCCGCTATGGAGACACCCACGGGCTCCACCTCGACAATCGCCGTGGGATCTATCCCTACCGGGACTGGGTCGTTGATGCCTTGAACAAGAACCTGCCACTGGACCAGTTCATCACCTGGCAACTGGCCGGCGACCTGTTACCAGATCCGACCATGGGACAGTTGGTCGCCACGGGATTCGTACGGATGAACCCCAGCACGGCCGAGGGAGGAGCTATCCCGGCCGAATTCCAGGCCAAGAACAACTTCGATCGCACCGAGACCCTGGGGACCGTGCTGCTGGGTATGACCCTCACCTGTGCCCGGTGTCATTCCCATAAGTATGACCCGGTTTCCCAGACCGAGTACTACCAGTTGCTGGCCTTCTTCAACAGCACGGCAGAACATTCGATGGATGGTAACTCCTATACCTACAAGCCCATTCTCAAGGCCCCCCAGGACCATGCAGCCTGGACTGCATGGAACCAGCTCGAGTCCCAGCGAGGCAAGCTCATTAACAGCGCACAGGCCCTCCTCAAGGGTGACCTGGAACTGATTGAACCGCTGGCCAAGAAGTGGCAAGAAAACAATTCCGCAGCAAGGCTGGCCATGCTGGCTGACCCCAAGGGACCGTTCGCAACCACGGCCGTACATGCGGAAGCAGTCAAGCTGGCTGGCCAGATCGCTGCCGCCGAGAAAGGTTTCACGACCACGCTGGTCGCCCAGGACTTGCCCAAGCCACGCACCACGAAACTGCTACGACGGGGTGAATATCACCTACCCGTTGGCGAGGCGCTGGAACCAGGAGTCCCCCAGGTAATGGGGACGTTACCAGGAAAGGCACCCCGCAACCGACTGGGCCTGGCCCAATGGCTAACTGATTCCAGGCATCCCCTGGTCGCGCGCGTCCTGGTCAATCGTATCTGGCAACGCACCCTGGGCGATGCCCTGGTGCGTACACCGGAAGATTTTGGCCTGCAAGGACAGCAGCCAACCCATCCCGAGCTACTGGACTGGCTGGCACTGGACCTGCAGAAGAGTGGCTGGAACCTGAAAAGCGTCCTAAAAAACATGGTTACGAGTCGAACCTTCCGACAGGTCTCCAACTGGCGCACGGATGTCGACGATCCAGCGAACCAGCTCTTTGCCCGTGGCCCTCGCTACCGCCTGGATGCCGAGGCCCTGCGCGACATCGGCCTGTGGGCTGGCGGCTTGCTTGATCCGCACATGGGTGGCGAGGGGGTGAAGCCGTATCAGCCAGCAGGCATGTGGAAAGCCCTGGCGCACCCGGGCAGCAACACCAAGCAATATGTCCAGGACAAGGGGCAACTCCTTTATCGACGTAGTCTCTACGTTTACTGGAAACGGACCAGCCCGCACCCCATGATGACTCTCTTCGATGCTCCGGATCGAGAATCAAGCTGTGTAAAACGGTCGCGTACAAATACGGCGCTCCAGTCTCTTGGTCTTCTTAACGAAACACAACGTGTCGAGATGGCACGTGCCCTGGCCGAACGCTTACTGGCAACCGCCGACAGTGATACCAAGCGGCTCGATATGCTGTTTCGACTGATCGCCAGTCGGGTCCCGACTGCCCAGGAAAAAACCGCCTGCCTCGGGCTGTTAAAAACCCTGCGTGAACGGTACCAGGGTTCCGAAGATGATGCCCTGGCACTCCTGTCCATCGCAGAGTCCAAGCGTAATGTCGAACTTTCGCCGACCGAGCACGCCGCCTGGACCCAGGTGGCGGTGATCGTGTTGGCCAGTGACCCGGCCATCCTGCTCTACTAAGTTCCTTAAATTCCTCACCAGGACAGAGAAACCATGACTGACGTACATCCGCTACGCGAACAGGAACTGATGATGACCCGGCGGCAGCTTTTTGGCCGCTCCGCACTCGGCCTGGGGACGGCTGCCATGGCCGGACTACTGGGGCCCGAACTGCGGGCCGAAAGCAAGCCGCTCCCTGGTCTGCCGCATCATGCGCCCAAGGCCAAACGCGTGATCTACCTGTTCATGAGTGGAGGCCCCAGCCATCACGATCTCTGGGACTACAAGCCAAAGCTGGCTGAAATGTATGGCAAGCAACTGCCTGATCACGTCCGTGATGGGCAACGTGTCACGGGGATGACCGCGACGCAGAAGGGCGGTTTTCCACTGGCTCCAAGCAAGTACAAGTTCACCAAGCACGACAACAATGACCAGGGTCTGTGGGTCAGTGAATTACTGCCCCACACGGCGACGATCGCCAAGGAACTGTGCGTGACCTACAGCACATTTACCGAGGCGATCAACCATGATCCAGCGATCACTTATATCCAGACAGGGAGCCAGACACCAGGTCGCCCCAGCCTGGGGGCCTGGCTCAGCTACGGCCTGGGCAGCCAGAATGAAAACCTGCCTCATTACGTCGTTATGCATGCCCGTACGAAGTTCCCGGAACAAAGCCTGTTCAACCGTCTCTGGGGGACCGGGTTCATGCCCTCGGATCACCAGGGCATGTTACTGCGCAGCCAGGGAGACCCGGTACTCTACCTGAGTAATCCATCCGGCGTCCGCCGCCAGGATCGCCGGGCCCAGCTGGATGCCCTGGCGGCCATCAACCAGGGCCAGGCCAAGGAATTCGGGGATCCGGAAGTGCTGGCACGAATCCGTCAGCACGAGATGGCGTTTCGAATGCAGGCCTCGGTACCGGAGCTGATGAACCTGGCCGATGAATCCAAGGAAACTTTCCAACTCTACGGGGAAGAGGCCAAGCAACCGGGCAGCTTTGCTGCCTGCTGCCTGACCGCCCGACGCCTGGCAGAACGAGGCGTCCGAAACATCCAGATCTTCCATCGTGGCTGGGATGCCCATGGCAACCTGCCCCGGGAACACGAATCCCAGTGTAAGGATATCGACCAGGGATCGGCTGCCCTCATCAAGGATCTGCGGCAACGTGGCATGCTCGACGACACGCTGGTCATCTGGGGTGGCGAATTCGGCAGAACTTCCTACTGCCAGGGAAACTTGAGCAAGCAGAACTATGGCCGCGATCATCATCCCCGCTGCTTCACCACCTGGATGGCGGGCGGCGGGATCAAGCCTGGTATCACGTACGGGCGTACCGACGACTATGCCTACAACATCACGGACGCCGATGGTAACGTCCTGCACCCCCAACCGAACAAGGAAACCTGGACTCCAGGCACGATGCATATTCATGATTTGAATGCCACCATTCTGCACCAGCTGGGAATCGATCATCGACGGCTTACGTACCGCTACCAGGGACGTGACTTCCGGCTGACCGATGTCCACGGCCACGTGATCAAGGACATTATCGCCTAGCAGGATTACCTGGCAGCCTACCCGGCCACGTCTTCATTCATCAACCGCCTGAACAACGAGGTGAATTCAACCATGGCACTCAACCGACGACATTTCATCAGCACCAGTATTGCAGCAGCAACCGCAGCCAGCACGGGATCCCTGGCCGCCCGCCCTCGCCGCAGCCGCACCTCCAGTGTCTATGCGATGGGTTCACGCCGTGAACTGTTCGTCGACGATTTCCTGGTTGCGCAAACACGTGGCAAAGTCACGTTCGAACTGCAGCACCCGGTGGCCCGGGAACAGGTCATCACCCATACCGAACCCTGGGAGGGAACCGCTTCCGGATATCACACGGTCCTTCAAGATGGTGACACCTATCGCCTTTATTACCGCGGCTCCAACTTTGACCTGGTTAACAACCAGCTTCGTCGCACGAACACGGAAACCACCTGCTACGCGGAAAGCAACGACGGGATCCATTGGAAAAAACCAAACCTGGGTCTTTTTGAACACGAGGGCACCAAGGAAACCAATATTATCTGGCGGGGACCCGGGAGCCATAACTTCAGTCCTTTCATTGACCAGCGACCTGGATGCCCTCGCGCTGAACGCCTGAAAGCGTTCGGTGGCCTCAAGCGTGATGGCGGCATGCTCCTGTTTCAGTCAGCAGACGGTATTCACTGGAAGAAATCCAGGGAAAAAGCGGTCATTACCAACGGTGCATTTGACTCAACGAACATTGGTTTTTGGGACCCTACGATCAACAAGTACCGGGCCTACTGGAGGTATTTCACGGAGGGTGTCACCGAGGCCGACAACTGGAAACCAGCCGGCATCCGCGCCATCCGCACGGCTGTCTCGGACGACCTGATCCACTGGGAAGATGAACACGATCTCACCTATGTCGATTCTCCTGCCCAGCAGATGTACACGAACAATATTATCCCCTACTTTCGGGCACCCCACATCCTGCTCGGTTTTCCCATGCGTTACATCGAACGAGGATGGTCTCCTTCCATGCGGGCCCTGCCCGATCCCCGGAAACGCCAGCTGCGTGCAGATGCCCATATCCG
>JAZADA010000318.1:0-9731 GCA_036124135.1 Planctomycetota bacterium
GGGTGATTCTTCCTGGATCGTATCAAGCTCGTGGGCAGAGGCACCCCCGGGTGCACGTTCGTGGAGACTCCGTTGTCCAAACAAGTCGCCATCGGTCAGTCCCGTGTCAGCGAAGATCCAGTGGTCTGCATTACCAACACGGTAGGGAGCCCCGGTCTGGAAACCAGCGTGGGTGTAACCGACTCCCAGGAACGGATGAATCGGTTCGCCACGCAGTTCCCAGTAGCCCTCCCGTCGACAGAGTTGCGTATGCGCGTCGGGAAGTTCGGCTTCGGCGTAGCCGGCGCAACAACCCAGGTACAAGAGCTTGCCCCCTTTTTCCTGGACCCATTGCTTGATCGACTGGTACATGTTGGCGGTCCAGTATTCCGGATGGTTATCCAGGATCAGCACCCGATACTGGTCCAGGTTAAGTTCGCCCTGGGCCAGGGCAGTATCCGGGTACAGGTCATGGGGAAAATCTTCTCGTTCCAGCCAACCCAGCAACCGCCAGAGTCCAGGGGCCAGGGCGGAACCGAGACGTCCGGGGATCGGGTCCGTAATGGCTGATTCTCGAGGGACCTGGTGGGCATCCTGGGGACGTTGGAAGGACAACGGGGCAGCGGTGACCTCGTAGGGCCAGGTGTCCGGCTCGGTATAACGGCCCAGGTCCTGGCGTGAATTGACCGTGGGCGTGGCCGCCAGTCCAGCCTGGCTGTAGTAGTTGCTGCGACCACCGAAGGAGTTGTAGGCGTTCCAGGTCATCGTGGATGCCAGCACGGCAATATCGCTGCTGGGCTGAGCCGGTGAGACGAGCCAGGGGAAGCTGCAAAACTGATCGCTGGTGGTGGTGGCATGCAGGAAGTAGAGGCCTGAGCGAGAGGGAGCTTGAATCCCATGTTTCTGGAATTCAAGCGTGTATCCGGTTCGATTCCAGTCGACACCGTTGGCCGCGAAATCGCCATCAGGAAGGATTTGCTGCATCGCTCCGGGACCATGCTCGTCGCACCAACCGTAGCTGCGGATGAATTCTTTTTGCCAACCATAGCGAAACAGGTCGAGCCGAAAAGCCTCCTGGCTGTGCACGCAGTATTCGGAAACCTCACCGGCCTGGATGCAGGTGGGCCACATCAACCCGCGTAACTTCCGGGAGAGCAAGCGGAACTGGTATGGCTGATTGGCGTCGATTGTCAATGCGACGTGTTTCGCTCCGTGATCCGGGTGAAACAGGGCGGCGTGGCAGGGGCCCGGTTCCAGGTCCGCATGGATAGCACCAGTGACCCGGGAGATACCTGCGACGGAGCGACCTTCCTGTTCAAACTCAACGTGGACTCCGCAGAGAGCCATGTAGTTTTCATCGCTGACGTAACCAATAAGCATGAGAGCCATTCCAGGTTGCAGGTCAGGTTAGTTCGAAATCACTGGGCCCCTGTTTCAGCAAGGCCAGTGACTTGTGCCGATGTCAGGGCTCGCCCGTAAACTCGCACGTCTTTCATCTGGCCATTGAAATAGTCGTGTTGGCCAAACCCGATCTTTAGCGGCTGGTTAGGTTGCAGGTTGAAACGACTTGCATCGAAAGTGCTGCTGCTGGAAACCAGCTTGCCATTCACGTACAGCTTGAGCGTGTCCGCAGATTTGACGGCAGCCAGGTGCTGCCAACCCGCTGGCAGGGCACGGTCGAGCGTGACACTCTTGCCTGCCTCCAGCGAGAGGACATGGCCGGAAGGTAATACGCCACAAAAAAGCTTGCCCTGGAATACCGCCATCACCCACGCGCGTCGATAACGTACGTCGGGTGTGTTATCGAGTCGTCCTGTCGTGACCCATTTTTGCCCCCCCTCGTAACGATAGACGTCGGCAAAGGGAAGGGTTCCGGCGTACAGCTTGCCGTTGTAAACGGACATGCCCATCACTTCCTTTTCCTGCCCAAGTCGTCCGTGGTGGGTCCACTTCTGGGGACCGTCGTATTGGAACACTGAACCGGTCGGCCAGGTGCCCACGTGCACCTTTCCCTCGTAAATGGCCATGGAGTAGGCCTGCGTGGAATCGGGTACCGGTCCCAGGCGAGTCCATTGGGTGCCACCGTCGTATCGAAAGAACCCACCGGCGTCGTAACTCATCGCCAACAGGTCTCCGTTGTACACGCCGAGATGGACCACGCGGAGATCCGGGCAGCCACAGGAAGTCCATTTGCCAACGCCATCGTAACGGTACATGCCACGTGTCCGGGGCGTGTCACGCCAGGCGCCCGTGGTACCGGTGCCGGCGTACAGTTTTCCCTTGTAAACGGTCAGGCCACTGATGCTGCGCACGTCAGCAATTTTGCCCACGTTGGTCCATTCCTGGTTTCCCTCGTAACGGAAGACACTGCCACCGTGATTCATGTTGGGAGAGACGGGCAGGGAAGACCCGGCGCCACTGTAGAGCTCGGATCCTGCATAGAGTCTGCCCTGGTAGACGGCCAGGGAGGTAATTGCATTTGACTTGTCCGGGGCGCCGCAATCGACCCAGCGAGTCCCGCCGGCGTAACGATAAACGTGTCCAGACTGGCCCTCGGCAGGCTCCCATGTTCCGGCGTAAAGATGGTCCTGGTAGACCGCCAACGCCTTGACGTGATGATTGTTGCCTGGCCGTCCACGATCAGTCCATTTCGGGTCAACCTTTCCTGCATCGATTCCAAAGAGGATGTTACGCCAGTTTGATTGCGCACTGGTGACACCGGCGTAGTTCATCAGGCTGAGTGTAAATCCGTTGCGGCTCTGTGGGTCATAGCACGTCATGACGTCCCCCAGGACGTCGTCCAGTTGCTGTTCCGTGTGAACCCAGGCTGCCACGGAAAAACTGCCGGTTCCCATTGCTGGCATCTGGCGAGCAGGAACTTCCAGCCAGGCATTGCGGCCGTCGAAGACAGCGTTGCCATCCGCGTCCCATTTCACTCCATGATTGACCGCGTGGCGATCGTTCCCGGATGCGTCGCGCGTATCACCGGCGAGTTTCCAATGGCCAATGAGGCCTTCCTGGGCAGCCGCGGGAATCGCCACGAATGACAAGAGTGCCAGGATGAACGTAGCAGAGCAGTCGCGTTTCATGTGAGAGTTCCTTGGAAAGCGTGGTAAGTGGCGTGATCGTCCTTACGGGGAAACGTTCTCCTGCATCCATGTGACATAGGTACGCGCATAGTCGTCGAGATTGCTCATGGCACCTCCACCACGTACCGGTGAACACATCTCGTAATTGGCGACGCCGTCGAAACCGCCCTCGACGAGGCCCCGGAAAAAGGCCTCGTAATCAATGAATCCGTCACCGAACTTGACCGCACGCACCATGTCGGGTTCGGCACGCTGGTAATTGATGAGTTCCGGCTGGTAATGATAACGGGGTAAGCGGACGTAATCAGCGTTGGTCGTGATTGCGGCATGAGGAGCCATCTTGAGGCCTGCCTCGTGGAGATCCTCACCTCGCAGGGCGGGAGACCAGGCGTCGGCACCCAGCTTGCAGTTAGGGCGATCAATGTCGTGCAGCAATTCCAAAAGGGCATCGGTGTGAACTCCGATATCATGATGGTTCTGGACGGCCACGGTGACGTCATGGGCGGCCGCGCGGTCGCACATTTCTTGCAGACTACGTATCACGTTCGTCCAGATCGAGGCGGGCCCATGGCCATCGACCTCGTAGGCCGTAAACACGCGCACGATCGATGCCCCCACTGCTTGCGCGATCCGGGCCAGGCTTTCGACATAGGCGACCTGCATTTCCAGGTAAGGCACCTCGGCTGCGCGTGGTGGGGAAAGGTCGGTGTAAGCTGCCAGTACGCTGCAACTGATCGCGTTCGCTTCCAGTTCCTTCCGCAGTTCGAGGATCGCCTCTTCGTTCATATCCAAGGGCGAAAGGTGCGGACGTTTGCCGGCCAGCATCACGGTTTCGTAACCCAGCGAGGCGGCCCTGGACAGGAAGGCAGGGAGTTCCAGGACATCCTGGCCCCAGAATCCCGCGTAGCTGATGGAAAATAGGCTAAGTTGCATGACAGGATCTCGTGAAATGGAGTGAAAGAGGCTCGGTTAGCTCGCGGCGTTGGGCCCCACGGCACCAAATCGCATCGGGTAGTAATGGGTCTCGAGGATGGCACGATCACCGGTATCCCGGATGACACGCCAGATGCGGGCAACCAGTTCGCGGACACGTTCCTGCTGGTCCTCGTCCTGGGCCAGGTTGTGCATCTCGTGGGGATCGTCTTCAAGGTTGTATAACTCGTCGAAGTCAAATCCGTTGAAGATCATTTTCCAGGGGCCGTGCCAGAGGACCCGTTGGATAAGGGAAAAGCGAGAGCCAAAATACTCGGCGTAACCCTGGGCATACGTGTCGCCATGGGTTCCAGGTGCCGCTAGTTCGGGTGCGAATGAACGGGCATCAAGGTTATCGACCGGGTCCACGCCCGCCAGTTCGAGGATCGTGGGATAGAGGTCATGGATGCCGACGAGTGCCTGGGATGTGGTTCCTTTTGCGATGCCGGGACCGGACATGATCAGGGGGATGTTGTAGATCTCTTCGAAGGCCCCGAAGTTGTGGGCGTCGAATCCGTGGGAACCGACATAGCGCCCATGATCGGCGACCATGATAATGATCGTGTTGTCGAGAGCTTCTGCTTCCTCCAGTTGGTCATAGATGGATCCAAAGATCTTGTCCAGTTCGGTGATGCGGGCATAGTAACAGGCTAGTGCCTCTTTCCATTCACGGTCGGTCACGTTGTCGAACACCTGTTGGACACGGCGATAAAGATTGGGGCGATTGGTGTAATCGTCACGCAGGTTGGCAGGTAGTTCAATGGCGTCGATATCATAGTGTTCGAGGGCCTCGTGGCTGGCCAGTAGCGCCTCGTTCGGCTCCGTGAAACTGATACAGCAACACCAGGGCTGATCTCCTTCAAGGCATTCGCCCAGGTATTCCTGCGTCTGCTGTAGGGAGACGCCCGGATAACGTTCCTCGGGAGGTGTTTCCGTGGCAGCATAGTGAAGAATGGTGTTGTATCCGTCCGGACCGGTGACATGACGTGAGAGGGAGTCATCCAGTTCCGCCAGGGGGCCCTCGTCCCCCTTGCCCATGTGGCGGATGAACTTGTTGTCCTTGAAACGGTATGTCTGCCAGCCAAAATCGTCCAGCTGGTTTGTCCGTTCGATGTGCCATTTGCCAAAATAGCCGGTGCGGTAACCGGCGGCGACCAGTTGCGGCGCCCAGTGCGGTCGGTCGGTTCGTAGCACACACTGATCGTCATCGCGGCAGTGCTCGACTTCCAGGACGCCATGGTTGTGCGGGAGCAGGCCGGTCATGAGACTGGCACGTGCCGGGGAGCAGGTCGGGCATGTCGTATGGGCATTTTCAAAGCGGACGCCAGCAGCTGCCAGTCGGTCGAAATTTGGTGTGTGGCATTGACTGTCAGGGCCGATCGGTGCGGCTTGCATACCATCGGGAATGAAGAGCAGGATGTTTGGGCGTTTGGCAGCAGCTTGGTCGTCGGACATGAAGCAGATCCTCGTGAGTAATCAATCTATCGGGCAATGAACCAGTATATGCCGGCCAGCAGGGCAATAACACAGGCCCAGCCGGCACTGAAACCAACGATGGCGCGTCGGCCTGGTATGGGAATTTCCAGTCGAGTCTGGGGCAGGAAGACGTTTCGCGGGGCCGGGGTTACGTCCGGAGGTAACTCGCAGGGGCCCGGTGGCTTTTCGCCTGCCTCAACGGGCGTTCGTAGCAGTGAATAAAACCGATCCAGGCGGTCTTCCTGTTGTTCTTTTGCAGCACCTGATGGTTGGGTCAGTAGGCTGGCAATAATGCCGGTCAGCAGGGAACCGACCAGGTAGAAAACCATTTGCCAGGGAAGGACAACTGCCATGACGGTGGAGCCGTCGACGGTTTTTTCGGTGACCATGCCCCAGTCATGGAAGAATGGGATCCCGGCCAGCAGGGTTGCACCCCAGGGTTGGCTTGTGACGTACCAGATCAGGAAAGCGGTCAGGGTGGCTGCCCAGGCACCCGCGGAGGTGGATCCACGCCAGAACACACCCATCCAGAAGGCCACGCTCATCATGGCACCAATCTTCCAGAGCACCTCGAGTCCTCCCACGACGCCGCGGTTGCCTTCACCTAACCAGAAGGCGAATGCCAGGCCGCTGGCAACCACGATCAGGCCGGAAATTCGGGCAACCCGCAGGTAGTGTTGCGGGGACTCGTTTGGGAAAAGCGGGCGGTAAAGGTTTTCCGCAACCAGGCCGGAGGCAGAAACCATGAAGGAGTCGCAGGATCCCATCACGGTTGCCAGCAGCGATGCCATGAATATCCCCAGCAGTCCCGGCATCAGGGCAGGCAGGAATTCGCGTGCGACCATGCCGTAGATCTCGTCGGGGTTTTCAATGACGGTGCCGCGGGTGCCATAGAGTGCCACGGCAGCCATGGCAGTCATGGCCCAGGCAACGGTGCAAAAGCGTTTGAGCATCGTGCCGCACATGAATCCAACGGCACCCTCGATCTCGGTCTTTCCCGCGGCGCAAACGCCCAGGTTCTGCGGCTGTACGACCACGCCCAGGAACGCGTTGAGCGAGATCATCACGATGTAAAAAATGGTGATCTTGGGGTTTGCGAGGCTGAGGAAGTCAGGGGACTCTTTTAAGGCCACGACGGTGTCCTGGACGTTGGTCCAGCCACCCAATGCATCCAGTAGCGGGATTAACAGGATAAAGGAAAACACGATCACGAGAATTCCCTGGATGAAATCAGTGACGATGGCAGCGCGAAGACCGCCCACCAGGCCGTAGCTGACAAACAGTAGTGTCATGATTAATACCAGTTGGCGGGCAGGTAACTGGCCCCCGCTGCAGGCATCGATCACGGCACTGGTTCCCCAGAGCATGAGCCCCAGGTTGACCGTGAACTTCAGTAAACCGACAACGACGAAAAGGTAGGCAACCGAGCGGTTGTAACGAAGCTCGAAAACGTTCGCCATCGTGATCGCCCGGAAACGGCGCATCATCGGCGCGATTAGCCAGAAGAAGGGCGTCGCGAAAAGCCACTGCAGCTGGTACCAGATTCCCGATAATCCGGTCGTGTAACATTTGGATGCCACGGTCACGGCCTGGTCCGAATGCGTGGCCGTCCCGAAGGAATGCATCATCATGAACAACTTGCCAAAGGTGCGTGGCATGACGAAATCTCGCATGCCCTTTACCTGGCGTCCTGCCCACAAACCGGCGACGGTTACGATCACCAGGTAGAAGGCGATGGCGGCCCAGTCGGCATAGCCAATTCCAAGCATGGTAGGAACCTCGGGGAAGCAGTGGGGGCAGGCGGCCAGTAGTCCGAATGTCAGGATGCGACCAATTATGACCGCCTATGATTTTCGTGTAATATAACAGAATCGTTATGCGTGTGAATTGATGGTGTTGGTTGAGGGGCAGGGTGATGGTTAGGTGTCTGCGAAATGGTGTGGCTGGGATACTGGTGATTTGGTTGCTCGGTGCGTTCCCGCTGGTCGCCCAGGAAAAAGAGAATCCCTTGGAGGGTGCGAACTTCAAGGCGGACTTGCCCCAGTTGAAACCACGTAGCCAGGAAGAATCGCATCAGGCAGTCCAGCCTCGTCCTGGCTTTCGCGTGGAGTTGGTCGCCTCGGAACCGCTGGTTCGAGATCCGATCGCGATGGCCTTTGATGAAAACAGTAACCTGTTTGTCGTTGAGTTCCCGGAGTACAACCATGGACATGCCGGCTGGAAGATAACCCGCAAGGGAACGGTTAAGCGGTTGGTGGACCAGGATGGTGACGGGGTCTTTGATCATGCGACTGTCTACGTCGACCAGTTGAACTCCCCCACCGCTGTGGCTTGTTACAACGGTGGCGTCCTGGTCGGGGCAGCACCTGACCTGCTCTTTTGCAAGGATACCGATGGAGACGGTGTCGCAGACGTCAGGCAAAAACTTTACACGGGGTTTGGAATTACCGAGCGGGGTGGTGGAGCGCGACTTAACTCGATCCGGTGGGGCCTCGACCACCAGTTTCATTTGTGCACCAGCTTCTCCGGTGGCCAGGTGCAATCCGTGGTGCATCCTGGCATGAAGGCAGTGGAAGTGCAGAACCGCGGCTTCCAGTTCGATCCGCGTTCGCACCGGATGGCCGCTACCAGCGGCGCCGGGCAGCATGGACTGGCGTTCGATCGCTGGGGCAATATGTTTACCTGTCGCAACAGCAATCCGTTCAAGCAGGTGATGTACGAGTCCCGGTACGTGGCACGCAATCCGTACCTGGTGGCTGACGCGGCTGAGGTCGATATCACGGCCGAGGGCAAGCACACGAAGTTGCTGCGGCGAAGTCCATTGGAACCGTGGCGCATCCTCCGCACCCGGTTGCGAGTGGATGGTAAGTACCGCGGGTCCGCCGAGGGAGGCACTGCCGGCGGGTTCTTTACCTCCGCTACCGGGATCGTTGTTTACCAGGGAGATGCCTGGCCCGAGCAATATCGTGGCAACCTCTTCGTGGGCGAGGTTTCAAATAATCTTGTCCAGCGTGTCCGACTCGAGGGAGAGGGCCTCCAGAAAGTTGCTCGCCGGGCCAGTGACAAGGCCGAGTTCCTGGCGTCCTCCGACAACTGGTTTCGCCCCATCGAGTTAATCAACGGACCGGACGGTAATCTTTACCTGGCAGATATGCACCGTGAAGTCATCGAGACGACGCTGGCAATGCCACCAGAGATTGTCAAGCATCTGACACCGGGCCATGGAGTCAAACTGGGCCGAATTTATCGGGTGGTCCGCACGGATCGTCCATCCCGAAAACGACCACGCCTCGGCAAACTGGGTACCGTCGAACTGGTAAAGTTGCTGGACCATCCCAATGGATGGCATCGAGATACGGCAGCACGGTTGCTCCAGGAACAGCGGGATCCGGCCGCCGTGGCCCACCTCCAGGTAGTCGCCCGCGAGGCCGAGCACGCCGAGGCACGGCTGCTGGCCCTGTATGCACTTCATGATCGACAGGTGTTGCAGGAACAATATGTGCAGGATGCGTTGGACGATCCGTCCGCCGGTGTGAGACGACACGCGGTGCGACTGGCAGAATATTTCGTGGAGGATGCGCCCCGGTTGCAAGCGAGGCTGTTGCAGCTGGCGAAAGATCCCTCCCGCGAGGTGCGGTACCAGTTAGCGTTTACCCTGGGTGAGTTGGAAATACCAGCAAGGCTTACCGCGTTGCAAACAGTCGTCGGCAAGGATCCCACCGATCCGTGGATCCGCATGGCCGCCCTGAGCTCGCTGCAACGGAATGGCGGACAGATGTTCCAGGCATTGGCAGCCGAGGAGGCGTTTCGCAATTCCGAGGGTGGGGCCGATTTCCTGTATGCGCTGGCAAGGCAGGTGGGGGCTGCCAACCAGAAAGGAGAGGTGGTCGGAGTTCTCAAGGCAATTAACCAGTTGGAACAGAAACAAAAAGAGACCGCGGTGAAATGGGTGCAGGCCCTGGCCAGCAAGCAGAAGGGATCGGCCAGGAAGGCATTGTTGGCCGCCGCCGGAGGAAAGGCCGGTGATCTGCTGGCGGGCCTGGTGACTGATGCGTTACGAACGGCAGCTGACACGAAAGCCACCGTCGACGAAAGATCTGAGGCAATCCGGACGTTGCGATTGGGTGACTTTGCTGCAGTCAAGCCGTTGGCCCCAACGCTGCTGGAATTGCAGCAGCCGGTGCCGCTCCAGGTGGCGATGATCGATACGCTGGC
>JAZADA010000319.1:0-2176 GCA_036124135.1 Planctomycetota bacterium
GGCAACTGGATGCTCGGACTGACCAGCCGAAATGTTTTCACGGAACGATCACGGAACTGGCAATGATGCTGGCAGAGATAGTCAATCGCAGTCGTCTTTCCGCTGCCACTCATTCCCTGGAAAACGAGCAGGCGCGTCGGCGCCAGGTCCAGCTTACCCAGGCGGTGATAATCATCAAAGGGAAACCGGGGATTACTTACCGTCATCATAAAAATCCTCCTTCACCAGGGGATCGGTCCTGGCGACCAGTTCCTGGTCTACCAGCTTATCCACCAGCAACTGCACTTCCCAGTAAACGAACAGACCATGCGTGCTACTGATTTTCTGTTCTGGATAAAGCCGATCGAACATCGGCTTAAACTTAACCTCGCCGGGAAAATATTGCTCGATTGGTTTCTTACCCGGAAGCTTGTCGAGGCGATGGCTGTAAAGCAGTACACCCTGGACCGGTTCACTAAAGGAAACCGTGCGCCGGTCGGAACCACTACCACGCACGTATTGTCCCTTCTCGAGATTACAGGCAACCACGCGCAGCGTGACGTTCTCCAGGTCCACGCGAGACCGGCCATAGATCAACTCGTTAATTGCAACACTGCTAGTGCGGCCAATCTGGGTGGGTAACCGATGCATTTCAAACGTCATATACTTGCGCAGGTTTCGCCGCATGGCAAACCAGATCGCTGCGCCAACCGCGCCACTGCCTGTCAGCGACTTCCCCAGGGGAGAACTTGAATCCCCATCACTATCCCGATGGCTATAAAGAAACACCTGGGATTCGGGAACCATCTCGTCGTGCGCCCCGATAATCGTGTTGACTAAAATCACGATCAGGCCAACGACCAGTAGGCCCAGTGTCGCAAACTGGTTTTTTACAGGAATTGCCCGCAGGTTGGTAAACAGGTTAAAGCGATCCTTGGGCTCCACCAGCTTTTCCGTATCAACACGAACCTTCGGTTTTCGCAGTACCTGGTGAGTCACTTCCCTGGAAACCTTCGTGTCGACAAAAATACCATCATCGATTTTCAGGAAACCGTCGTATTCGATATCGATCTGTGAGCCGTTGTAGGAGAACCCGGAAAACCTGTCGATCGGAAAAGTCAGTGTCAGCGACCGATCCGTGGTCTGAAAGCTGTGGCGGTACAATATCTTACTCTCATGCACGGGCCTACTGTCTTTTACGCAAACCCGCTGACGCAGCGTGAACGTCGCATCGCACCCCATGGAATCTTCACTAAGAATGTCGATCCGGACCTCGACAATCTTCCGTTTCTTGTCGACATCGAATTTCATAGATGCTTTTTTTGCCATCGCAATCCTTCTCCTTAAGGATATCTCGCTAACTCTCTGGCCTAACCAAGCAGGTCTTTATTGAAGCGGATCGTCCCATAATATGCAAATAAACTTGGACGATCTGACCATGACTAACAGACACCGATCGACAGAAGGCACACCTTTCTGAAATTATGACCATGTCCTGCACAGACAGATTTGCAAGCCTTCCTGGTCACCCATAGAATACGTCCGTGGCCGCGAAACCTTCGGAAATCTTGCGGCCGCACATGACCTCGTATTCGAACATGCTATGGAGACGACCATGCGATCACTGCTTCATTTCCTGGCAGCCAGCATCTTGCTGTTCCCTGCTACCCTCACCCAGGCGGCCGACACGCCTCACTGGATCTGGGGGAAGACTCCACGTGATGGCGAGCAGTCGGTCGCATTCAAGGCAACGTTCCAGGGACCCAGCGACACCCAGGCAGTTACCCTCTGGATAGCCAATGCCTACTGTGACTGCGAGGTTCTCCTGAATGGTCGGACACTAACCAGGATTCGACCTTTCCAGCCACCAACGAACCTGGTCATTAAACCGCGGCGTGGAAAAAATACCCTTGGGATGATCTGCCATGGAGTCGCAGGACCATCGGCCCTCGCCGCACGACTGCAGATGAAACCAAACGCCGTCCTATCGAACACATCCTGGCAGGTCACTGAACTCAACGGCCCCATCGACGACTGGAGCGAGCTTGCCAACGCCACGTGGGCACCCGCAACCTCTTTTGGCATCCTGTCTGAACGAACCTGGAAAACAACAGGTGCGACCACGCACGTCGCCGATGACTACACCCAGTGGAAACGGGCGCTGGACCAACCCGGCTCGACTGCAGCCGATCCACTC
>JAZADA010000320.1:0-9206 GCA_036124135.1 Planctomycetota bacterium
ATACCTACGGTGTCAGTCACGCGCGGCGACATGTAAGCCCCACGATGGTTGAGTCGGATATCGTCACGAAGGGTGATAGTTGCGGCTGTGGACGCTGCCTTCCTGCCATTATCCCGACTCTGCTTAATGGTATTAGTAGTGCTCTGGATTGCTTGCTTCCTTGTCGCTCTTGCGGTGTGAAGCAAGGTTGTAATGATTGTGGGCGAACGGCGGTGTTACCATCGCGGACATATCGACCGAAGTGCTGTTCGCCGCTGGGGATACTCCCCATGTTTTCGCTCCGTCTTAACCACGGCGGCCATTGTGGTTGCTACAGTCATGAGATGAGTGGTGGTATTCCCGTGGAGAGTTCCGTTCCGACGGAAGCTGTACCGGAAGAAGCCATCCCCAAGCCCGTACCGGATGAGGCTGCAGCTCGAAGCGCTCGTCGCTTCCAGACGCGAGAAGAGGCGTTACGCAGTTATCGGCCCAGCAACGGGACGTTGCGACTGGCGCCGCCACGGGCGGCTGCCCCCAGGACGTTGCAGCGTTACGGACGCGTGGTTGAACAGAAGACTCGACCCGCGCAGGAAGTTATTCGTACCGGCTACACGCCCACCACGGGCGGACAGGGTCGAGTACGCACCGCAAGTGGCAGCGACAATCCGCTGCGAAGGTAGCAGGCGTTGACTAACAACGTGCTTGTCCCGGATGGAATTGGGACATTAGAGCGCGATCCTGAAAGGTCGGCAGGGATGCCGGCCTTTTTTTTATTCTTGGATGGGGATCAGCGTGAATCTACTATTTTTCACGGCCTTAGCTTGCCGCGGAGGCCGACGGCCTTGCGAAGTAGTGCCTGCCGAACTAGACTAAAATCTATTGCTACAGGGAGTTGCGGCCGCTTGCAGCCTTTATCTGCTAAAGTGCCAGTCCAACGGAAACCATTGGTTTTCGGCGTTTCGGGAAGTTCTTTAACCCGGACCGCGCGGCCGCTCTGCTAGTGGCCGCCATCACCGCTTGCGATGGCGACGTCGATGATTTCCAGCGTGGAGAACACACGGATCAAGGCTGGCAAGCAGGAAGCGACGAGAAGATCAATGACCAACGATTCCCCAGGCCGTAGCAACGTGTCCGACGCGGGCGCGTCAACCCAGGCGGTACATGCGGGTGAGCTGCGAGAGAAACTAGCGCACTCCATTACCGATCCCATTGTTTGCGCGTCGACGTATACGTTTCGCGATACCAAGGCGGTGATCGACTATATCGAAGAGAAGCAGCCTCGCCACGAGTACGGTCGATACGGGAGTCCCGGGGAAAAGGTCGTAGAGGCCAAGTTGGCAGCATTAGACGGCGGTGAGGAGGCCATTGTATTTGCCAGCGGTATGGCAGCGATCGTTGGCGTATTGATGGCCAAGTTGAAATCGGGAGACGAGGTGATCTTCTTTGATGAGTGTTACCATCGGAGTCGAGAATTCTGTACCAAGCACCTGTCCCGCTTCGGCGTGGTGACGCGGCAGGTCAAAACCGGTGACTATGAGGCCATGGAAGCAGCTATCAATCCGCAGACCCGTTTGCTGGTCAGTGAGTCTCCGACCAATCCACACCTCAGCGTCGTGGACCTTGATCGTTTCGGTGCGATCGGCAAGCGACACGGTGTTGAGACGTTGATTGATGCGACACTGGCAACTCCCTTTAACGTCCGGCCACTGCAGCATGGCATAGATTACGTACTTCATTCCGCGACGAAGTACCTGGGTGGCCACAATGACCTGCTGGCGGGCGTGATTGTCGGCAGCAAGGAGCAACTCGAAGAGGTGCGGAATCTGCGGGGAATTATGGGCGCGATTAGCAGTCCGCATAACCTGTACCTGTTGCAACGAGGGCTGAAAACGTTTGGCCTGAGAATGGCGCGTCATAATGAGAACGGGCAGGCGATTGCTGAGTTCCTGGATCAACACCCCAGGGTTGAACGTGTTTATTATCCGGGTATTTCCTCCCATCCCTATGCGGATATTGCCGCTTCGACCATGCAGGGGTTCGGAGGCCTGGTAACATTCACTCTCAAGGATGCAGACTGGCAGGAAACGGCCAAAGTGGTAGACCGCGTTCAGCTGTTTCGTATCGCTCCCAGCCTGGGTGGAGTAGAATCGCTCATTGAACAACCGCTGGTAATCAGCTACTTCGAATGTACGCCGGAAGAACGTGAACAGTTCGGGATTTCGGATAACATGATCCGCATCGCTGCTGGAATCGAGAACTCGGACGATTTAATTCGCGACTTGGAACAGGCATTAGAGAAATGAAATTCCGTACACGCGCTATCCACGTAGGAAACCAAAAAGATGCCCAGACGGGTGCCGTGGTGCCCCCGATCCACGTGGCCTCCACGTATGTGCAGGAGGCCGCCGGTGAGTGGGGTGAGTATGACTATAGCCGCAGTGGCAATCCGACGCGGGCCAATCTCGAGGAGACGATGGCCTCGCTGGAATCTGCGGCCGGTTCACTCGCGTTTTCCTCCGGAATGGCAGCGATCCATGCTGCGACGTTGCTGTGCAAAGCGGGTGATCACATCCTGGCCGGTCGCGATATCTATGGGGGAACCTATCGGTTGCTTCACCAGGTTGCCAATCGTGCCGGCGTGGACGTTTCGTTGGTAGATACCACGGACCTAACCCGGGTGCGAGAACAGATGCGAGACACCACGCGGCTGTTGTGGTGTGAGACGCCCGGAAACCCGCTGATGTCGATCACGGATGTGGCAGCGTGTGCTGAAATCGCGCATGCAGGTGGAGCGTTGCTGGCAGTGGACAATACGTTTCCGAGCCCTGTCCTTACAAGGCCACTCGAGCTGGGGGCTGACATCGTAATGCATTCAGCCACGAAATACCTGGGAGGGCACAGTGACGTGCTCGGAGGGATCCTGGCCGCCCGCGAAAGGCAGGTCCATGATGACCTCTATTTTATCCAGAATGCGACCGGAGCTGTCTTGAGTCCGTTCGATTCTTTCCTGGTCAGTCGTGGAATCAAGACGCTTGATCTGAGAATGAGATCACAATGTAAATCAGCGGCCGAGATCGCAGCCTGGTTGGACGCTGATCCGAGAGTTGAACGGGTGTTGTATCCAGGCTTGGAAAACCATCCGGGGCACGATGTCGCGGCTGTACAGATGGGCGGAAGATTCGGAGCGATGATCAGCTTCGAGGTTCACGGTGGCTTTGAGAAAGCAAAGCAGCTTGTCGAATCGACCAGCTTGTTTCAACTTGCCGTGAGCTTGGGTGCTGTGGAGTCCCTGATTGAACAGCCGGCAGCAATGTCGCACGCCAGCTATGCCCGCGAGGATCGTTTGGCCCATGGTATTACGGATAGCCTGGTTAGAATCTCGGTGGGGCTGGAAGATCCGGATGACCTGGTCCAGGACCTGAGCCAGGCGCTTGGTGAATAGCGTAGAACGTCAAGGGTCCCGAAAAGTTGGACCTGGGGCCATGAAAGCGTAGAATAGTGAAGTTCGTTTTGTACCGGGGAACCAGGTAATGACTCTTCCTAGATTGCGATATCGATTGCCCTGCCTCATGTGGATAGGGGTGTTGTTGGCGGTGTGGGTTGGCGGTCCGTGGGTGGCCCGGGCTGATGTGGCAGAGGAGCAGATGCGAGCGCGCTCTCTGGTGCAAGAACTGGGCAATGGATCATTCGTAATACGAAAACGTGCGATGAATGACCTGGTCAAGATAGGCCTGCCGGCCCTTGCGGCGCTTGAGGCTGGAGTTGACAGTCCTAATCGCGAGATTAGTTACCGTTGCCAGCGTGTCCTGATCGTGGTCCGGGACCTGGATCTGCAGAGACGACTCGTGCTTTTTCTCAGGGACGCCAACCCGGCTAAGTACAAGTTGCCAGGATGGTCTCGGTTTGAGAGTTGGGTAGGGAACTCGGCCGAATCGCGGCAGGTTTTCGTGGCGATGCAGAAGGCCGATGCGGCGCTCATGCTGGAAATAGCCGGGAACGGGCGAGGGCTTTCTGAGCTGACTCGGAGTCGGCTGTTGTCAGTTCAACGGCGCAGTCGAGAGCCTGGCGACCTTGGGATTGGAGTGACCAGTGCCATTCTATTCGCGGTTGCTGATGAGCGGGTTCCCATTACGCAGGAGGTTGCTTCGCGGGTCTATAGCCTGGCCATTGATACGCGTGTGCGAGGCCTGATTGGTGGGGACGATGGTGCCGCCAGAACGATGCGTGTCTTGTTGGCCCGTTGCCTCAGGAGACAAGAGAAGACCGACCCCTACCCTGCCCTGCTGGTGTCAATGCAGTACGAGCTCGAGGAGGCGTTGATGTTTGCCACACGCGTATTGGCCGCCGGTAAACGATCCGCCAACGCTCGCAAGATGGCATTGCTTGCGATCAACCGCTTCGGTAACGCAGCACATCGTGCACAGGTACAACCATTTTTGGAGGATAAGAGCATACTGTCGTCGCCCGGCGGAGAACAGCGTGTTAAGGTCCAGGTGCGTGACATCGCCTTGGCGACCTTGTTAACGTTGGCCAAGCTGGATCATAAGACGCATGGTTTCCCGCATGTGAGAATCGATCAATTGAAGCGTTTCGATGTCAGTTCGCTCGAATTTGCCAGTGACGGAGACCGACAGGCAGCGCTGGATAAATGGGAAAAAATCAAGCCGCCGGCAGGTGCTGCGCCGGAGGGAGCTCAAGGCCCGTGAACATCCCGTGTAGAGACCTGTCGGGGCATCATGGGATGCTCGGCCAGGTTTTTGATCCTGGCGAGGATTCAACAGGTAATCCCTGGCCAGGATTCAGTGACCAGGAGCTGGCGTTCTTCGAGGAACATGGATACGTCAAGGGTGGCCGCGTCCTGACGGAAACGCAGTTGGAGTGCCTCCGTGGCGAACTGGAAACGTTTTTCCAACCGGAGCATCCGGGGCGTGATTTGTGGTATGAGTACCAGCGCAATGAAGCGACCGCTGCCAATCGCGTTCTGTTTCACGCCTTGGGTGCGTGGCGTATTGCACCGGGATTTCATGACCTGCTCTGGCATGTGCCATGGCTCAGACGCGCCAGTCAACTGCTAGGCAGCGGTGTTCGGTTCTGGCATGACCAACTCTTCGTGAAGCCGGCTCACGATGGCGGCGTCGTGGCTTGGCACCAGGATTATTCGTACTGGACACGCACGCAACCCATGGCGCATCTCACCTGCTGGATCGGCCTGGACGATTCGACCCTCGATAACGGTTGTGTCCATTATGTTCCGGGTAGTCATCGCTGGGACCTCCTGCCCGTGACAGGCCTGGCGGGGGATATGAACGCCATCAGGGACATCCTGGACCAGGAACAGCTGAGCGCGTTTGAGAGAGCGGTTCCCGTGGAGTTGTCAGCCGGCGAATGTGTGTTTCATCATCCGCTGATGGTCCACGGAAGTTACGAGAATCGTTCGTCTCGGGCCAGGCGTGCCACGGTCATTAACGTATTTGCGGATGGCGTGAAAAGTGCCAGTGACGAGGTGTTGCTGGCTGGCGTACCGCCCGTGCCCAGGGGGGAACCCATGCAGGGACCTTTCTTCCCGCTGCTTTACGACCCGTCGGCTGCGAAGCAGGATTGAGAAGATGGTCGAGCCAGGCGGTTCCTAGGCAATGATCTCGCGAACAACGTTTCCGGCGACGTCTGTCAGTCGGAAATCGCGACCGTTGAGTCGAAAGGTGAGTTGTTCGTGATGGAGACCGAGGAGATGTAGGATCGTGGCGTGCAAATCATTGACGCTGACGCGGTTCTCAACGGCCTTGAAACCAATCGGGTCGGTTGCACCATGATGGACTCCCTGTCGAATACCGCCACCTGCAAACCAGTAGGTAAAAGCGTGGGGATTGTGGTCCCGGCCGCTACCACCTTTCTGGATGATCGGGAGGCGTCCAAACTCACCGCCCCAGATCACGAGCGTGGACTCGAGCAGTCCTCGACGGTGCAAGTCCGTGAGGAGGCCAGCGATCGGCGTATCGGTCTCGGCGGCAAAGCCACCGTGATTCTTGACGATATTAACATGGCCGTCCCAGCTGCGCGCATTCTCGTTTCCGCCACTGTAAATCTGGATAAATCGCACGCCCCGCTCAACGAGTCGGCGTGCTACGAGGCACTGCCGGGCAAAGTGAGAGCACTTCTTGTCATGCACGCCATAGAGATCCTGGGTTTCCCGGGTTTCCCGCTCCACATCCAGCGTTTCGGGGGCTACCTGTTGCATCCGGTAGGCGAGTTCAAAACTTTTGATACGGGCCTCGAGTTCGAGGTCCAGGTTAGGTGATATCCCAGGGGCCTGTTGGGTTAGGCGTTTGAGTAAGGCCAGCTGGTTTTGTTGCTGTTGAGAAGTCAGGTCCCTGGGGCGACTGAGGTTTTCAATGGGTTCGCCCTTGGGGCGTAACCATGTACCCTGCATGATGCTGGGTAAAAAACCGGAACCCCAGTTCTGGGCGTGTCCCTTGGGAAGGCCGCGGCCGAGGGGGTCTGACATGGCGACGAAGGCCGGCAGGCTGTTGTTTTCCGATCCCAGTCCGTACGTCACCCACGACCCTACGCAGGGGAAGCCCATGCGGGTCATGCCCGTGTTGATCTTGAATAGTGCAGGGCTATGGTTGTTGGAATCACTGTAGAGCGAGTGGATGAACGCCATCTTATCGACGTGCTGAGAGATGCGGGGGAACAGGTCTGAAACCCAGGTGCCTGATTCTCCGTGCTGCTTGAACTTAAACGGGCTCTTCATGACCGGGCCGACAGCACCCGTGAAGAACCCCGTGTTCTTGTCAAAGCCCTTGATCGGTTTTCCATCCTGCTTGGCTAACTCGGGCTTGTAGTCCCAGGTGTCAACCTGGCTGGGGCCGCCATTCATAAACAACCAGATGACGTTTTTTGCCTTGGCTGGAAAATGTCCGGCACGGGCGGCTAGCAGGTTCGCTGGAGACGCATCGGCTCCGATGGCATGGCACGGATCAAGGAGTGATCCAAGGGCCAGCATGCCGAGGCCACCGCCTGCTTGCCGAAGCAATTGGCGACGCGTTAGGGCGATCGGTTGATTATGAGGTACTTGGGGAATCATGCGTTGCTTTCAATAACCCGGTTAACGGATATAAATAAACTCGTTCATACTAAAAAGAACCTGGCAGAAATCAGTAAGTGCCTGCAGCCTTGATGCCGTGGGTTTTTCGGCATTCAGAAGGCGCGATTGTTGATCCAGGAATTCGACACTGGCAACCCGTTCATCGGAGGTCGGTGGGCGACCGAGGGCCAGCCAGTAGGCCTGCGTTACCGCGACCACTAGCGATTCCCTGGCGAGCGGCTCAAGACGTTGTGCAAAACCGCGAGCGTACGAGCGGACCTGCGGATTGTTCATGAAAAGAAGTGCCTGCGGAGCGATCGTGGTGGTCGGGCGTGACCCAACGCTGGAGAGTGGTTCGGGGGCGTCAAATAATTGCATCATGGGAATGAGCTTGCTGCGCTTCACCATGAAATAAATGCTGCGTCGCTTGTGGGCCGGGTCGAGGGTGCCTGCACCGTACATCCGTGGATCCAATTGTCCACTGACCGACAGCATCGAGTCGCGAATGGCCTCGGCTTCGAGTCGACGGGCCGGGTATCGCCAGAGGTATTGGTTGTCGGGATCAACTGCCGCCTGCTGCGGAACCGAGGTGGAAGCCTGGCGATAGGTAGCGCTGGTCATGATTAGTTTATGAATCGGCTTGAGTTTCCAATTCTGGGCGATCAGCTCACTGGCGAGCCAGTCCAGTAGATCTGGATGCGTGGGTGGGGTTCCTTGCTTACCGAAGTCGTTGGCGGTTTGGACGATGCCTCTCTGGAAGTGATGCTGCCAAAGCCGGTTGACGATCGTTCGCGCCAACAAGTGCCCCGCCCCCTGCTCAACATCCGTAATCCAGTTTGCTAGCGAAGTTCTTCGGTAGGAAAGAGGGGATGATTTGGGGGGAGACGCCTTCCAGGTTTTAACCCCGTCTGGACTGCGCATCAGGACCTGTAGAAAACCCTGCGGCGCTGCTCCCCGTTTTTGATCCGTTTCGCCGCGGGCCAGGAAGTAGGTTTCCTTGAAGAAATCAGCTCCCTGGCTATGATGGCGCATCGGTTTGGCGCCCTCGGTGCAAACCTGGACCTTGGTGACCTGCGGTTTTGGCTGTGAAGCGAGATGATCAGTCACCGCTTTCTGTAATTCCTGCCAGCCGGAATCCATGATTCGATACCAGTGCAGGAGAGTTGCTGTTTCGGCCGCGCTGCGTTTTGACGGAGCTTTCGCAAGTAGCTTGGGAATCATTGCCGGGACGCCGTTTCCGCGCAACGGTAATGGGGTCGCGCTGCGACAGAGCGAAATCCGTGGGCGACCAATGTTATGCCGATTATTCCCGTTGAACGTTAGCGTGAAGGTGAGACGTAAACCGTGCGGGTTGGAGATCGGTGAGGCGAAAGCGAAGCTGGCGGCGTGGTCCTTTCCGAATTGTGGGTCCACGGCCCATCCGGATTTGGGGTTGGTGTCGATGGCATGGGCAATCAAGAGTCCGGGTTGTTCAAAAGTAGCCCGTGGTTTGGTGAGCGTGATACGCGTGGGTTTGCTGCCAGGTGCGAGGGACTGGACGTCGAGCGTGATGTTAGTCAGGTCGAAATTCCCGTTTGCGGCGCGACCGGGGCCTGATTTGACCATGCTGGGATCCGCCAGCGCCTCGAGACGGAAACCGGTGATAGCGGAGACTTTCGTATCTGCTACGAACGTATAGGTATCGAAATCAGGATTCGTTCCGGTTGCCAGTAGCGAACCATCGGCTAAGCGCTTAAAGGTTGCTCCCCCCTTGGAGAGGGTTTCCTTGAAATCCAACAGCAACCATCCAGCGTCGGTAGGCGCCGTGGGGGACCGTGTCCGCTCCCAGGCCTGGAACTTGCCAGGTAGTTCCTTGGTTTCGTAGGCGGTGAGTCGATCCACGAGCGGTTGATGCCGGCTGGCAAACTCCTTCTTGACACGGGCTGTTGCCTGGGGATCCAGGTCCATCTCGATGTCGCTACGGACGGTGGTCGTGAAGGTGGAGAGAAGCCGATAATAATCTGCCTGGGGGATCGGATCGAATTTGTGGTCGTGACAGCGTGCGCAGCCAATCGTGAGCCCCAGCATGGCGGTGCCGGTGGTCGCCAGCATGTCGTCCAGGGCATCGTAGCGGGTTCGTTCCACCTCGTTTGCCGTGATCTGC
>JAZADA010000321.1:0-2966 GCA_036124135.1 Planctomycetota bacterium
CGAGGGGTCGGCCCGCGTGAAACTGATCGGTCTTCCCAAGGGTGTTGCCCTGCTTGGCGATCAGTATCAAATCAATTCCGAGTCGCAGTCCGTGATTTTCCGGTTACAGGCCAGCAACGAGGCATTGCTGGGGCAGTATCGTGAGCTCAAGTGCCAATTCACGTACCAGGCAAAGGGGCAGTCGATCCGCCAGTTCAGTAGTAACGGTACCCTGCGGGTCGATCCCGCCTTGGCCAGGGAGAAATAAGCCGATGAGAAATTCCCTGCTATGGTTCACCGTTCTGCTACTTTGTGCTTGCCAGGCCAGCGCCGACGAGAAGCGTTTGAGTTTTGCGAACGATGTGATGCCGATCTTCTTCCAGGCGGGTTGCAACCAGGGGACTTGCCATGGAAGCGCGCGAGGGAAAGACGGTTTTGCGCTTTCGTTGTTTGGTTTTGATAAACGTGGGGACTATTTCAGGCTGACCCAGGAGCTCATCGGTCGTCGAATCAATATGGCCGTCCCCGAAGAGAGCTTGCTGTTGCTCAAGGCAACGGGTGCTGTCCCGCATACGGGTGGCCAGCGGTTTCAAAAAGAAAGCCAGCATTACAAGACCCTGAGAACCTGGATCGAACAGGGAGCACTTAACGACCAGGGCCAGGTGCCGGTACCGCTGCAGATTTCCATGGAACCGGCCAGTATCCAGTTTTCAGGAAATGGCAAGGTTACACAGACCTCCATCACTGCTCGCTATTCCGATGGCAGTCACCGTGATGTTACCGAACTGGCATTGTTTTTTTCGAATAACGACGATACGGCATCCATCGATAAGAAAGGTGTGGTCACTTCCCATTCCAAGGGGGATACCTATGTCTTTGCCCGGTTTGACCGCTTTACCGTGGGTAGTGAAGTGATCGTGCTGCCGGAGAACACCGAGTACCGATGGTCCGGGTTAAAGCCTGCGAACTACATTGACGAACGAGTCTTTGCACGACTCCAGCAACTTCAGCTCAATCCGTCCGCCATTGCGGACGATTCCGAATTCATCCGCCGCATTTACCTGGATCTTGCCGGAGCTCCGCCGAGCGTGGAACAGTACAGGCGTTTTGTCGCGGACACGCGTCGTGACAAGCGGGCATTGCTGGTTGACGAATTACTCAAGCACGAGGACTTTACCGATCTCTGGACAGGCCTGTGGGCGGAGTCGGTCAGGCTGATGGGTGGTGGGTATACGCCGGTTGCAACGGATGTCAAAGCAGCGGAATCTTATTACCAGTGGATTCACAGCCAGATCAAGAAGAATCGGCCCTTTGACGAATTCGTACATGAACAAGTCACTGCCAGTGGTAGCAACCTTAACCAGGGCCCGACCAATCTCTATACGATGCTGGTTCATGCACCGCGGTTTAAACCCAAGGAGTTTGCGGCGGACTTTTCCCAGTTGTTTCTCGGTGTCCAGATTCAATGTGCCGAATGTCACAATCATCCGTTTGATCGCTGGACGATGGATGACTACTACGGTTTTGTCAGTTTCTTTACGGGAATCACGCGTAAACCCGGAGCAGAACCACGTGAGTTTTATATCTATAACAATCGCAAAGCGTCACCCGTCCGCCACCTGGTCGACGGGCGCCCCATGCCAGCAACGGTGATTGGCGGCGAAAAGCCAGTTGCGGCCAGTAGGGATTCGCGAATTGCACTGGCAGAATGGCTGACCGCACCGGGGAACAAGTTGTTCTCACGTAATATCTCGAATCGGGTCTGGGCCCATTTCTTTCACCGCGGACTGGTTGAACCGGTGGATGACATGCGTGTCTCCAATCCACCCACCAACGGCCCGTTGTTGGTCGCTCTGTCTGATCGCTTTGTTGCAAATGGGTTTGATCTGCGACAACTTGTTCGGGATATCTGCAATTCCAAGACCTATCAACTTTCAGCGACGCCCAATGCGACCAATGAATCGGATGATCGTCAATTCTCGCGTTCGCGGATGCGACGATTGCGGTCAGATGTGTTGCTTGACTCGATCATCAAGGCGACCGAGTGGAAACGTTCTTTCCGGGATTTCCCCGAGGGAACGAAAGCCATTGAGTTTTATCCTCGTACGCCGGGTGATACGTCGCAACCACTGTGGCGAGACGATTTCCTTAAGCTCTTTGGTAGATCAAGCAGGAATACGATTTGCACGTGTGAAACGAAGGGTGAGGCCACGTTGTCACAGACGTTGCATATGGCGGTTGGTAACAATGTTCATCAGGCCCTGTCGTCCGGCCTCGTGGATCGACTGCTCGCAAAGGATGCGGAGGCCGGGGAAATCATTAGCCAATTGTTCCTGCGATGCCTGAGTCGCTCTCCATCCGCTGCGGAACTGGACGCCATGTTGGAACTGGTCGGCGACGAGGCGAAAAGCAAGCAGCCCTACCAGGATATCCTGTGGGCATTGATTAATTCCACGGAGTTCATGACCAACCACTAAGATGACTTACTACCGGATCACGAGATGGGCTGCCTGGATTCCAATGCTGAGCGTGTTGGCTGCCCAGGTATGCGCGGCTGCGGATAGTAAGGCGATCACCTATGTCGATCACGTGAAACCAATCCTGCAGCAGTACTGCCTTAAGTGTCATGGTAATGATGAGCAGAAGGCAGATTTGAACCTGCAAAACTATGCGACCTTGATGGCCGGCGGTAGTGCAGGAGTCGTTGTTAAAGCTGGGCGTCCGGAAGTAAGCATCCTGTACGAGGCGATTACCAACAAGGATGAGGCTGCCCGCATGCCCCCGGAGTCTCCACCGTTACCGTCAGAGAAGATTGCGATCATCAGGAGCTGGATACAAACCGGCCTGCGGGAGTCCGCGTCAAGTAAGGCGCTCAGTACGCAACGAACGTTAACCTTTACGCCAAATCCCGATGCAACGATGAAACCGGCGGGGCCCGCTGCGATGCCGACCAGCCTGGCCGCCTTGAATGCTCCAGCCACGCGGCG
>JAZADA010000322.1:0-19889 GCA_036124135.1 Planctomycetota bacterium
GTACCAGCACCGCAGGTTGCATCCCGATGCGCGCACGAAAACAGAATCTGTACCTGTCAGCAGGCCTTCGCCCTGGACCGACTTGTAGATCTCTGCAATCTTCACCCGGGTTACTCCAAAAATATGCGGGTTCCATGGTTAAGGGGGGCCTAGTCCCCTTTTCAGTTAATATCTCATCATGACACAATGAGGGTTGCAGGAAAAGGAGCAACAGCATGTCGACAACCAAGCAAGATCTTCTGGAAACGTTTGAAAACCAGTTTCCACAACGGGATTATGAAATTGAGATCGTCTGTCCCGAATTTACTTCCGTCTGTCCCAAGACAGGTCAACCGGACTTTGCCACGCTTACGTTTACCTATACGCCAGACCAGGTTTGCGTGGAATTGAAGAGTCTCAAGATGTACCTGCAGAGTTATCGCAATGACGGGATCTTCTACGAACATATCACCAACACGATCCTGGATGACCTGGTCCAGCTGGTTAAGCCGCGACAGATGAAACTGGTGGCGGCATTTACTGCTCGCGGTGGCATCACGACCAACGTCACAGCTGTTCATGAAGCCAATTCCGGCCAGGATTAAGCAAGCTGCTTAATCACTACAGCGCTCGGCAACCTGTTGGAAGATACGGAACATCGTATCCAGGCAGGACTGTGCTTCATCCAGCGGCATTACCAGGGGTGGACTGACTCGGATCACTTTTCCAGCCAGGGCACCCAGCAGATGGATGGCCTGGCCCTGGTCATCACCCAGGTAGCAAGCTTCCACGCAGAGATTGGCTATCTCCGCAGCGGAGTGCGATCCATGATCGTTACACTCGATTCCCCAGACGCATCCTTCTCCACGCACGTTAACAATAATTCCGGTTTCCTTGAGTCGCTGTAAACCCGCCTCGATAACCGTCGCCAGCTGCTGTCCCTGCTCCAGTACAGATTCCGATTCAAAGGCATCCAGGGTAGCCAGTACAGCTGCCGAGGAAAGTGGGTTAGCGCTCCACGTATCGGATCCTTCGCCGTACTTCATCTGTCCGAAAACATCTGCGCGACCAACGGCAGCACTCACCGGAACTCCATTGCCAAGTCCCTTACCCAGGCAGACGATATCCGGTTCGATGCCGTAATGTGTAAAGGCGTACATGGGACCCGTGCGTCCGAAATTCGATTGGATCTCATCCAGGATAAACAATAGATCATGATCGCGGCAGAACTGCTGCAGCAGCTGAAGGTATTCTGGCTGCGGGTGAAAGGACCCTCCACCTCCCAGGTAGGGTTCGGTCACGAGACAGCAAAGCTGATCTCCCAACTCCTCGTGTAACTGTTCCAGTTCCTGGCGATACGGAGCAAGATCTAGCGGCTGGCGACGCGTCTCAAGATCGGAGCATTCCTGCATGGGAAAACTGATAAAGCGCACACGTGGGTCCCGCTCGCTATCATTCTCATTACCTGTAATCGCACCCGCCAGTCCTTTCTTACCGTGAAATCCACCACGCGTCGCCAGGATGTGTTGCTGGCCGGGACGTCGCTTCATGGAAGCCCAGAGTGACTTCTGGATTGCTTCGCTACCACTGGCTGCCCACAAGACCTGTTCCATGCGGCCCCCACCCGGCTCCTTGCGCATGTTAGCCAGCAACCGCTCGCTGGCGAGCAGTTCCAATTCGGTCACTGCATTATAAGCGGTCAGTGGGGCTGCCTTGACAAAGGACTCGGAACCATCGACTTGATCCAGGCCCAAATAGCGCCAGACTGCTTCCCACCAGGTGCGGGGATTATGGCCCAGGTTTGCCACCAGGACACCGGAGCTGAAATCGGCCAGTTGGCGTCCTTCCGGGGTCCAGTGATAGGAGCCGGCACTCTGTGCCAACACTGCCAGCGAGGGCGTGTACGTCCTCAGGGAACGCGGTTCTGCTCGATCTAATCGTTGGCGAATCTGGTTAGAATCAGCCTCACCAGCATGTTCTACAACGGGAGAGGACTTCTCGGTGTCATTCATGGGAATCGTTCCTGCCGGATGCGTCCGGGAAGACGTAATCGGCTCAATAATTGCGGTTAACTGGTCGGTTATGCTGGACTCGACGGTGGGAATACGTTTGCTCCACAGGATACCAGTCGACCGTCCTGATTTCCACTCCCAGTATCAACCTGGCGGTGTGGAACCCCTTGCATCGACCGTCCAAGCATTTCACAATGTGAACCCTGGCCCCTTTGCGACTCCATCCACAAGGACTGTATTCATGTCGAACAACCCGAGTGTCATTCCAACCGGCTTTGCAGACGAAGCTGCCAACCAGAAAACAGCCACGCAACAATTTGCGGCCTTCAGTGCCATGGGGCTCCAGTACTATACCATTCGCTTTATTGACGCTGGACGGGGCGTCAAGAACGTCATGCTGTTGACGAAACCAGAAATCAAACGGGTCTGTAAGCTCCAGGACGAGTATGGTTTAAAAGTCTCCTCGCTTGGTTCGCCGATCGGAAAAGTCAAGCTACTGGACGTGGACGATAAAACGCACAACCCCTTTATCCCGTTCAAAAAATATCTCAAACGCGATGTTCAAAAAGCATGCGACCTGGCCAATGCATTTGACACCAAGTTGATTCGTGGATTTTCATTTTATCATCCACGGGGAACCGATGCCTGGGACCATATCAGCCTGGTTGTCGACCAACTGGGTGAAGTGGCGGAACTCTGTGATCGCAACGGCTTGACCTTCGGACTGGAAGTAGAGGCGAACCTGGTGGGACAAAACGGAGCTTTGCTGGAAGAGTTACACCGGCAGATTAACCACCCTGCCCTGGTCACTATTTTTGATGCAGGGAATATCGTGACCCAGGGATTTTCAGCGGACGATGTGTTTCTGCAGTACCTGCAGATGAAAAAGGGACTGGGCTGGATGCATATCAAGGATTACCGTCATCCTGAACCCATCCAGCGCCAGGGACATATCGATGAAGCGGCTCTCAAGCATTTCGTGCCAGCCGACATCGGGGACAGTGGCCATGAAGCCATCCTGCGGGATTTCCGCGAACACATTCCTCGGCTGGAAAGAAAGCTCAAGCGTCGTGGTATCCCAGGCGTCTTCCTGGACCTGGAACCTCACGTCAAAGGTGGTGGTCAGTTCGGTGGATTCAGTGGCCCGGATGGTATGGGTGTGTCCCTGAGGGGACTTTGTCGCACCCTGGACTACGTCAAGATTGACTACCACCTCCGTGACTTCGACGATGTGCGTGCGGCTCGAGGATTCTGATTCACCGGAGTGCCTTGCCATGAAAAACATTGTGACGGGCGGTACCTGCCCGGAATGCGAACACGATCAGGTCAGTTGCAAGTACAATTACTTCGAGAATGATGACTTGACCATCGATGCCTGGGAGCACCGTTGTCATAATTGTGGCTGGCGCACCACGACTGCATATCGCAGTGACGACGAGGATCTGGACACCACCGTCGTGGATCCCAAGTTTTGTCCCTATTGCCAGCGCTCCTCCGTGGAGTAAGTGGCAATCCTGCTGGTGACGCCTCAAGGCGGTTCGGGCTGAAAAAACCGCCAATTCCAGCAAAACTACTGTACCTGCCTGCTCAATATGTCGATTATTCCAAGGCAGGCTCTCTGAGGGGGACAGTTCGCATTGCTGCAGATCGCGGGGGAAACCCCTTGTTTTCGTGGCATACTGCCCATCTCTGGGACAACTGTAGTAAGGATTGCGAATCGTTTTTCAATCCTTATTTTTGTCGTAACTTATTGTGAACACTTTATTTACATTTTGTTGGCAGGTTGCTGAAAGCATACTCAGAGCCTGTGATGACCTGCTCCCGCGCAGTTGGGAGGCATAGGATTGCCAGGCAGGGAAGCACAGCTTTGACCTGGGATTTGCCTCCCGGGGGGAGAACCGTTTCCGAGTTTTTTTCGTAAGCAGCAATTGGATATTTCCACGAACTGGATCCGTGGACGTCATTAAGGAACCTGTCGAGGTAAGAGGTTGAAATGGGACGCAAAGACGCCATAAGTAATCTCCGTGAAGTCCTCGTTCGCCGCCGGGATGCGTTACGAAAGGCGCTGGCTGGTGACTTGAGCTTGTTGAAGGAATTGCGTGAGCAATCCGGTGGTGCCGTTGTTGATTTTGCCCTCGATTCGGCGCAAGACGAATTAAGTTCCCAACTGGCCGAGGTTGAAAGTCGCGAACTGGCTTACATTGAAAACGCACTGGAGCAGATGCGCGAAGGCAAATACGGAAAATGTGAAGGTTGTAAATCCAATATCCCCCTGGCACGTCTCCAGGCGCTTCCTTATGCAACCGTCTGCATTAACTGTCAACGAGAACTCGAGAAACATGGTGGCGATGACATCCAGGCTGCGGACCTGACTCATCTCCTGGAAAACATGAGCAACGAGAATGCCGACAACGTAAATGACCTGGGAATGGATGTTTCCTGAGATATTGAATGGTCACCTGGTTCACGCAGCTTGAACGACACCTCCTGCAATATTCCTCTACTTGCCTGCTGAAAATGGTTACCTTCATGGCCTTTCTTCTCCATCACCGTTGGGTCTTAGTGACCTCCTGCTGCCTGGTCATATTTCTGCCACGCGTCTCAACCGCGCAGCTGCCGGGTGACAAGATTCCGGATATCACAGCGCACCAACGCGCCTTCGAGGAACTGGGCCGGGAAGTGACCGAGCTGGAGCAACGCAACCGTCTCTTGAAGAAAATGATTCAGCTGGTCTCACCTTCGGTCGTCCATATCGAGGTTCAGAAGAACACGGCTGCGCGAACGCTGGCGCAGGAAGAAGCCGGTTCCGGGATGATCATCGGTATCGACAAGAAATACTATATCCTGACGAACCGTCACGTAATCAAGGACGCGGATCTACAGAACATTCACATCCGGCTTTCCGATAGTCGACGAATTCATCCGCAACAGGTCTGGGAAGATCGTTTAACGGACGTGGCAGTGATGGAAATCGAAACCGAGCACATCTTACCCGTCCACCTGGGTGACAGTGACAAAACGAGTATCGGCGAGGCTGTTTTTGCAATTGGCAGTCCTTTTGGTTTACGTCACACGGTCACTTCCGGCATCATCAGTGCCAAGGGCCGACGTTCACTAAGCCTGGGTGACGAGGGCGTTCCCTTACAAAACTTCCTGCAAACGGATGCGGCGATCAATCCAGGCAATAGCGGAGGCCCCCTGGTCAACCTCCGCGGACAGGTTATTGGCATCAACACGGCAATCGCCAGTAATTCAGGAGGCAACGAGGGAGTCGCTTTCGCGATTCCGATCAACCTGGCGAACCTGATCGCCAGGCAACTCATCTCGACTGGAACGGTGAGACGATCCTACCTGGGCGTCCGCATGGATCACGACTTCTCGGACGCCAGTGCACAGCAACTGGGTTTACCTCACAGCCTGGGTGTGTTGATCACGGGAATCACGGAAAAATCCCCTGCAGAAGCAGCCAGGTTACTGGTCAATGACGTCCTGTTAAAATTCAATGATATCAAGATCGAGAACGACGATCATTTGTCCAGCCTGGTCAGCCTGACACCCCTGAACCGCGAAGTACAACTCTTGATCTTTCGTGACCGCAAGGCGGTCAGCATCACGGTCAAGCTGGCTGACCGCGCTACCTTCGATCTTCCCTGAGCTCTCTCTAGAGGCTGCTCTGTTTGCCCGCGGCAAGCAGGCTGCGGATGATGCAATCCTTGGCGGCCACCGTGTCCACCTGTTGCGCCACGTCCAGTGGATACCCCCAGTTGGATGATGGTCGATGGTCGAAGACGGTTGCACCGACAGTCAGTTCTCCCTGCGTCTCGATATCCCCGGTCATTGTTTTGATTTCAAACAACTCGGGCTGAATAGCGGCCAGCAACGCCACCGCATCGGGTATCTGCAGGCTTTCCAGTCCCATGTGCTGATGATAGGCACGGAAAGAAAACGGGATGACATGACGCAACAATCGCCCAGCTCGCGTTGTAGCGCTGGGTAACTGTTGTGTAAATCCCATATCGAATTTGACCCTCTCTGTTACTTCCGGGGGGATCATCAGTTTCGGTGCCACCGAACGAAAAACAGTCTTGGCACTATACGGATCACTGTGAATATTGAACTCCGCGGCAGGAGTCGCATTGCCACGACCCGTCATGCTCCCCGAGGCCAGGATGACCTGGCCAACCAGTCCGGCCAGTTCCGCATCACGGTGAAAAGCCCGGGCAACATTGGTTAAGGGGCCCAGGCAAACAATCGTGACTTCCCCGGGTGCCGCGCGCACCTGGTCGCAAATGATCTTTTCCGCCGGATGTTGCTGATGCAACTGGCTACCGGCCAACCCCAGCCCTCCCATGCCATCCGGGCCATGCAGTAACCGGGGCTTAATAACCCCGCCTCCGTCCAGGGACCGCGCTGATCCCACCCGGGGCAAGCGAGGTGGATCCAGTTGATCAACAACAGCCTGTAGATTCAGGGTTGCCTGGTCTGCAGACACGTTACCAGCTACCGCCGTGATCGCAGTAACATCCAGGCGTGGCTCAAAAAGCGCCATGCAAAGCGCCACGGCATCATCAATCCCTGGATCACAATCAATGATCACTTTCCTGGGAATCGAGAACGAAACCATCTACAAGGCCTTCCAGGTGAAAAGATGAACCGTGCCCTCTACCTATCAACCACGGTTACTCACGAAGGAAGACCGTCATTCCACACATCGCAGCGAGCAGATTATCAGCACGTGGTGCATTGTAGGAAACGCCGAATAGGTTCACAAGTCAAACATCAACCGCCTGCTCCCCCCTCGACCTGCCACCGGATACTCGAAATCATCTATCGACCGGATCAACCGACCATTAGAATGATGGATGTCATGCTTTCCTGGTTCCAGATCAGAAAGCACCTCACCGCCAATCCAATACGAGAACACGACCTGGGCACTCGACCGTGCGACACATGCTTCACGGCGGCGCGATGCTCACGAGGAGAGAGCGAATATGTTGACTGACATCCTGGGACGCGTCACTGGTGGTGAAGATCTTGCCATGGACGAAATGGCTCGTGTCATCGACCTGGTCATGCAGGGGGAGTGTCCGGATGAACAAATTGGCCTGTTGCTCATGGCCCTGCGCACGAAAGGCGAAACGATCTCAGAAATCGCTGGGGCCGCATTGGCCATGCGCAAGCACATGGTTCCGATTACCTCTTCACATCAGCAACTGGTTGACACGTGCGGGACCGGGGGCGCTGGCCTGAACACGTTCAATATCAGCACGGCGGCAGCGATCGTGGCTGCCGCCAGCGGTACTGCAGTTGCCAAGCATGGCAATCGAAAAATAACGAGCCAGACAGGATCAGCAGATGTGCTGGTCGAACTCGGGGTGAACATTGAAGCGTCGGTAACAACGGTCCAGCAGTGCCTGGAGAAACTTGGGGTTTGTTTTTGTTTTGCCCCGCTATTACACCCGGCCATGAAACACGTGGCTGCCGTCCGTAAGCAACTGGGCGTACCCACCATCTTTAACCTGCTGGGGCCCCTGTGTAATCCGGCTGCGGCTCCCACCCAGTTGCTGGGTGTAGGTCGACCGGAATTACGTACCACGCTGGCAGAAGCTCTCTGCATGCTGGAAACAGAACGCGCAGTCGTCGCGACGGGAGCGGATGGCATGGATGAGATCACGTTGACCGGTGAGACCCACGTCACGCTCGTGGAAAACGGTGTGGCCACCGAACAAACCTGGAGCCCCTCCGATTTTGATTTAGAGATCGCTGAGCTCAGCGATCTCCAGGTCGCCAATCCCCAGGAAAGCGCGGCACGCATCCAGGCCGTACTACGCGGTGAGTCCGGCCCTTCCCGCGACATCGTCGTGGTGAATGCCGCAACGGCTATCTGGGTCACGCAGAGCGATGCCTCCCTGGCATCCTGTGCTCGCCTTGCAGAAGCAGCTATTGACGATGGTCGGGCAGCTGCCTTGCTGGCCGAACTGGGACAACTGAGCCATCAACCGGGATAAGGTTCACAGGAAGGCAGGGATACCCTGTCGTGGACTATCGGAAACACGATCTGCCATGAACCGTACCATCCTGAAACTTGTACTGCTGGTCTCCTGTGCCCATGCCATGGCTCACGTCTACGAACTTTCGCTTCCCACGGTGGAGCGGGACCTGGCAATCTCGTATGTCGGGGAAGATACCCAGGAGGGAAAAGAATTTATTGGCTGGCTTAGTTTCTGTTGGCGACTTCCCTGGGGCGCAGGCGCCTTGCTGGTTGGGTGGTTCGTCGATCGGCTTGGTGCCCCGCGGATGCTGACCATTTACCTGGTAGGTTGTGCGGTCATGTGTGGGCTGGTCGGCCTGCAGGTAGATATCCGGGCGCTTTTTTTCGTGATGTTTGGCATGGGTTCCCTGGCCAGCATTTATCACCCGGCCGGGCTGACGCTGATTTCCCAATGCACGACCTCGGAAAATCGCGCGCGGGCCCTCGGACTGCACGGCGTACTCGGTTCAGCAGGAATCGCCCTGGCTCCCCTGGCTGCGGGGCTGCTGTTTTATGCCGGCATCAGCTGGCCTATTTACTACCTGATCCTGGTCATCCCAGGACTCGTATTGGGCTACTGTTTTTTCAGACAGCGAGACCACATTCAAGAGGTCGTCGACCAGGCAAGACCAGGCGCTCAATCAACCGGTGCCGAAGGGCAAGTCCGGGAAATCCACGAGGCAGCCTGGACCAGTTTTTTTATCTTGACGTTGCTGGCTGCTTTGCAGGGAATGGTTTACTCCGGTTTCCTGACGTTCCTGCGTCGGTACCTGGGAATTCAATCCACGGAAGCCCAGGATGCCACGGCCGTCCTGGACTGGAGTCACATCTTGATGGCGATGGTTCTGCTGTGTGGATGTATTGGTCAATACCTGGCAGGACGAATGGCCAAGAGCAGCCTGCTGGAAATTCAACTGACGCTAATCTGTCTTGGTAACGTGCCCTTCCTAATCTGGATGGCCGCCGCAACGGGTCCCATGCGCATCGTATCCGCCAGCCTGTTTTCAATCGTACATTTCATGAACCAGCCGATCTACAACAGCTTGATTGCCAAGTACACACCGAACGAACGCCGCAGCACGTGCTATGGATTTAGTTTCATGATGGGCTTTGGAGTGGGTGGACTGGGTGCTCCCCTGGCCGGCATGCTGGCCACGGAATCAACCACCTATCTGATCTTCAGCCTGATTTCCTTTCTTGCCGCTATCCTTGGTAGCGTCTTGTGGTACCTGGACTTGCGCCAGCGGTCCTAGTCCTCGTATCAGTAACAACCCCATGGAGTACTCGCCATGTCCAATGATCCCGTGGGACTGATTGGTGCCGGCTTGCTGGGCCAGTCTCTTGCGCATTGCCTCTTACAGTCCGGATACCAGTTGATGGGATTCGACCTGGACCCCCAGCGTTGCCAGGATCTTGAGTCACAGGGTGCTATCACCGCACACGATGCGAATGGGGTGAGCCAGCAATGCCGTACCATTTTTCTTGCCCTTCCTGATTCGACTGTCGTCGCCCAGGTCATTTCAATCATCCAGGCTGAACTCCGGCCAGGCGATATCATCATCGATACGACGACAGGAAATCCAGCCGATACACGGGTTATCTCAGAACAGTTAGCTGGGCAGGAAGTCACTTACCTGGATGCAACCATCGTGGGATCCAGTGTGCAGGTTCGTTCACGTGACGCAATGATGCTGATCGGGGGTCAGGCCACGGCCGTTTCCCAGTGCCAGCCATTACTGGAAGCGGTCAGCAAGCATTACCTACACCTGGGCGGTTCGGGGAGTGGTGCCACGATGAAATTGATCGTTAACCTTGTACTGGGCCTCAATCGCGCCGTACTGGCCGAGGGATTGGCATTGGCGTCTGCCTGTGGCATGGATGGCCAACAGGTGCTGGATGTACTCCGGCAAGGACCGGCTTATTCCACCGTGATGGATACCAAGGGTTCCAAGATGGTTCTCGAGGAATTCGCGGCCGAGGCCCGGCTTGCCCAACACCTCAAGGACGTCCAGTTAATCCGGCAGCTGGGTGTTGAAAACAAACATCCACTACCCTTAAGCCGGGCACATGAAAAACTGCTGGAGCGAGCCGTCCAACTCGGCTATGGAGCAGCGGATAACTCGGCCGTGATCATGGCCAGTCATGATCGCCAGGAAAACGCATAGGCAATGATTTCATGGTCACCCCGGTCGCTGGTCGACAGGCACCTGTCCGATTTCAGGCAAGGTACACATTGTCGCCTGTTGGGTGCCCTGTTAGAGTAAATAATTGGTCGTGCATGCGTACCTGGACTCCCAGTGATTACCTGGTGCATCCGTTCTCTACTGTCCTGTTCTGCCTTCGAGTGAATCCACGATGAATCAGCCACCTGAGCCGGCAATCGGCATCGATTTGGGCACCACCTTCTCCTGCGTCAGTCGTCTGGACGACCTGGGCCGACCGCTGACACTGGATAATGCGGAGGGCGATCATTCCACTCCCAGTGTCATTCTCTTCGACGGCGAGGATGTGGTGGTGGGCAAGGAAGCGTCCAAGGCCAAGGGCACGGACATGATTCACATTGCCGAGTGTACCAAGCGCGAACTGGGGGAACGGTTATTCGAGAAAACACTGGGGGGTCGCCAGTATCCACCGGAAGTACTCCAGGCATTCATCCTCAACAAGCTTCGCGAAGATGCTCAACGCCAACTGGGTGATTTCAGCAAGGTGGTCATCACGGTACCAGCCTACTTTGACGAATCGCATCGCAAGGCAACACAGGATGCGGGTTACATTGCAGGCTTCGATGTGCTGGACATTATCAATGAGCCAACAGCTGCAGCGATTGCCTACGGAGCCCAGCAGGGTTTCATTGGCCCTGACCAACAGACCGCTGAGCCTGGTACGATCCTTGTTTACGACCTGGGCGGTGGCACCTTTGATGTAACCGTGATGAAAATATCCAACAAGGAATTCGTTGCGCTAGCCACTGATGGCGATGTCCAGCTGGGCGGCCACGACTGGGACCAGCGTCTTGTTGATTTCGTTTCCGAGGAATTTATTCGCACGTTCGGCCTGGACCCACGTGAGGACCCCAACACGGAGGGTCGGCTCTGGCGTGAATGCGAGGACGTCAAGCATACATTGACCGCACGCAACAAGGCGAACATTGCCTGTGATTACCAGGGACAATCACTGCGAATCGAGGTGACACGAGAACAGTTCGAGGACATGACCCGCGACCTGTTGGATCGAACCGCTTTCACCACCCGCCAGACGCTCCAGGCAGCGGGACTGGAATGGTCGGACATCGATCGCGTACTCCTGGTGGGCGGTTCTACCCGGATGCCTGCCGTACCTGCCATGCTGGAAGAGATCAGTGGACTTAAGCCCGATGCCTCGATCTCTCCGGATGAATCCGTCTCCCACGGAGCCGCCCTGCACGCGGGCTTGCTATTGGCCACTGCCGCGGGTGAGCAACCGTTGTTTCACGTCAAGAACGTGAACTCACACAGTCTCGGCGTGATTGCCAAGGACGTTAAAACGGATCGTCTCCGCAATGCGATCCTGATTCCTCGTAACACGCTGTTGCCGATTACTGCCAAGCGCGCTTTCAAGACTTCCAAGGGGGGCCAACGATCCATCCTGGTCCAGGTCGTGGAAGGCGAGAGTAATAACCCGGAGGACTGCAGCTCCATTGGTCGCTGCAGCATCAGTGATTTACCATCCGATCTTCCTGAAAACACGGCCATTGAAGTTCGCTTTCGTTACCGGGCCAACGGTCGATTGACGGTCCTGGTGCAGGTGGAAGATACGGAAACAAAATTACAACACGAGTTTACCCGGGACAACAGCCTGACACAGGACCAACTGGATTTATGGCGAAATTATGTTTGTGGTATTCCATCTCCTGAAGCCACCAGTGAACAAGCCGAGTAACATGTCCTGGTTTGGACGTGTCCAGCCGTTTTAAGTCGCAAGGGCCTATCATGTCTTCTTCTCGACATCCTGCGAAATTCGAAGACGTACGCATGCGAGGTTTTGCTCATCGGATACCCGTGGTGGATGCGATCAAGTGGATCGATGATCAAGTTCAGCCAGCAGCCACTGAATGGATAGAGCTCGATACGGTGGCTGGACGTGTGCTCTCCGAGGCGATTACCAGTCCTGTCCAGGTACCAGGCTTCGCCCGGGGCATGATGGACGGATTTGCTATTCGGGCTACCGATGTGGGTGGCGCCTCGTCCTACAATCCACTAACTCTCGAGGTGATTGGCGAATCGCTTCCAGGGAATCCATTTTCCGGACAGGTGGCCAAGGGACAGGCCGTTCGTATTATGACCGGGGCCCCGCTCCCTGCTGGCTGCGATTCGGTACTGCCGGTGGAACTCACCCAGGGTAACGATCCGAACATCCTGGTACTCGAGCAAGTTGCCCAGGGAAAAAACGTGGGACAACCGGGTGAAGACATTGCTGCTGGAGAAATGGTGTTGGCGGCTGGTCGATGCCTGAGACCCCAGGACGTGGGGCTGCTGTCCTCCATGGGAATTTCACAAGTGCCGGTAGTCCGGCAGATCCAGGTCCGCATCCTGATCACCGGCGACGAACTCTTGCCTGCCGGTTCCGAGCCCCATGGATGCTTGATTGCTGATGCGAACGGGCCCATGCTGGATGCCATGGTCTGCCGTGATGGTGGCGTCCCCCAGAACCCGGGAATCGTGGCTGACAACCCGGATGATATCCTGGAGGCCCTGCAAACGGACGTCGACGTGATCCTGGTCTCCGGTGGATCCAGCGTGGGGCAGGAAGATCACGCTCCACGCCTGGTTGCGGAACATGGTGAACTGTCAATTCACGGAATCGCGATGCGTCCCAGTAGCCCTACCGGCATGGGCCGTATCGGTCAACGCCTGGTTTTCCTGTTACCTGGAAACCCGGTTTCCTGCCTGTGTGCTTATGATTTTTTTGCCGGCCGGGCGATCCGCGCCCTGGCTGGCTATTCTGCCGACTGGCCCTATATCTCGATACGACGACCGCTGGGCAAGAAACTGGTTTCGGCTATCGGTCGCATGGACTATGCTCGCGTCCGAGTGCACGGGGAACAGGTCGAGCCGGTGTCCATCAGCGGAGCTTCCATCCTGAGTTCCACCACGCGCTCGGATGGCTTCGTCATCGTTCCACAGGACAGCGAAGGATTCCCCGAGGGTGCAGAGGTGGAAGTTTTTCTTTATGATTCCGTGATCAGCGGTTCCTGATTCATTGTCCTGCTTACTACCATCAACAGTTCACGAAACCACTTTATATCACTAACATTTTCCCTGCATCAAAAACCATGGCCAAGCAAGAGCAGTTCCTGAACGTCGTTGATCGAGATGAAGCCGAACGACGCTTCCAGGCTGCCATTAACCTGCAACCCCTGGAAATCGAGTGGGTCCCCCTGGACCAATGCCGAGGTCGTATCCTGGCGGAAGACATCACGGCAGCCGTGGACGTACCTTCCTTTGACCGTTCCAACTACGACGGGTTTGCAGTACGGGCCGTGGACACCGTGGGAGCCACGGAAGAACGTCCCGTCACGCTGCAGTTGCTGACCACGGAAATCGCAGCCGGAGTTGTCCCCGATGGCACGGTCATGGCAGGCACGGCGATGACCATCGCAACCGGTGGCATGTTGCCCCGCGGCGCCAATGCCGTGGTCATGATCGAGGACACCGAAATTGCGGAAGACCAGTCGCTGCTGGTACACCGGGCTGTTGCCGCTGGTTTCGGAGTTAGTTTTGCCGGTACGGACATCGGCGCCGGCGAAATCCTGCTGCACCGGGGAAGCCTGCTCACCAGTCGCGAAACCGGTTCGTTGGCGGCGATTGGCTGTTCCAGCGTTCCCGTATGGCGACGGCCACGGGTGGCCATCATCTCATCTGGTGATGAAATCATACCACCGGGTGAACCGATGCAACCTGGCCTGGTTTATGACTCCAACGCCCGCATCCTGGCAGATGCCGTGCACGAGGCTGGCGCACAGGCGGAATATCTTGGGATCGTGGCCGACAACCTCGATGATTTACGGGCAAAACTCGCCGAGGCCCTGGAGTCCTGCGACATGGTGCTGTTGTCCGGAGGGACCAGCAAGGGTGGGGGTGATGTTTCCTACCATGCCGTGGGCGAATTAACCGACCCGGGTATCGTGGTGCACGGGGTGGCTCTCAAGCCAGGGAAACCGATTTGCCTGGCAGCCAGTCGTGACAAGCCCGTGGTTATCCTGCCCGGGTTTCCGACGTCAGCTATTTTCACCTTTCATGAATTCGTGGTACCGGTCATCCAGCAGATGGCCGGGTATCGCAGCAGGCAGCCCCGTTCGCTGCCCGCTCGACTCTCTGTAAAAATCAACTCGTCGACCGGTCGCACCGAGTACGTGCTGGTCAACCTGGTCGAACGAACTCGCTCCTCGACGACTCCGGAAACAGACATCCAATATGCTGCCTTTCCGATGGGCAAGGGCTCCGGTTCAGTCACCGCTTTTAGCCGAGCCGACGGTTTTATCACGGTAGATCGTCACCAGGAACTGGTCGAGGCAGGCAGCCCGGTCGATGTACAACTGATCGGCCAGGACCTGGCACCGGCAGACCTGGTCGTAATTGGCAGCCATTGTATTGGGCTGGACTACCTGATGAGCCAGCTGCAAGATCGTGGCTACAAGACAAAGATGCTGGCTGTCGGATCAAGCGGGGGACTGGAAGCAGCCACCCGGGGAGAATGTGACCTGGCCGGGATTCATCTCTTCGACCCGGAGCAGGACGTTTACAACGAACCTTTTCTGAACGACAGGACCTGCCTGATCAAGGGTTACCAGCGGTCCCAGGGCCTGGTATTCCGGCGGGGCGACTCACGATTCGAGGGTAAATCGATCGAGGAGTTCATCCAGCAGGCCATCCACAGTGATGAATGTGTCATGGTCAATCGTAACCAGGGGAGTGGGACACGCATCCTGATCGATCAGTTGCTTGGGTCTGCACAACCGACCGGTTACGCAGTGCAGGCGCGGAACCACAATGCGGTTGCTGCAGCAATCACCCAGGGTCGCGCCGACTGGGGAATGGCCATCGAGAACGTGGTCGATCAAGAGTTACTCGGATTCTTACCTGTTCGCGAGGAGCAATACGATTTCGTCGTGAATGTAGATCGTCAACAGCGCGCGGCAGTGCTGGCCTTCCAGGCATTGCTGGAGGATCCCCAGATCCGCGATCACCTGGAATCACTGGGAATGCGGATGGCATGAATGCAGGTCTCGGCGGCGTCTCGGTTTCACGGTTGAACCGGCATCAAGACCTCACCTCGCCCTCCTTCGATCATATCACCATGATAGAGATCGAACTCGGCCTGGTAGAGATGCTGGGGAACATCTGTGCCAAGATCCGCCAGTCGTCTCAATAGCAATCGCAGCACATCGGGCTGGTAACGACAGGCGTAACGAAAACTGGGAAGTAATTCCGGACGATGCGATCCCAGGAAGGCCAGCGTTCCGCGCTGCATTCCGGCTCCGTGTCGAATACCACTTTCACCAAACACACAGATCGTACCGGCCAACATATTGAATCCGATCAGGTCGCCGCTGTTTCCTCCGATCACGAGCAGTCCTCGTCGCATGCTATGACCTACTTCATTACCCACATCGCCATCAATCCTGATGGTACCGCCCTTCATGCCCTGGGGGCTCCCACGGTAAGCCGAACCGACGAGGTGTCCAGCACGTCCAGCGACATGGATCATACCACCCTGCATTTCCGCACCGACCCAGTCGCTGGCATTGCCGGTAACTTCGATGGATCCTCCCGTCATCTCGCTACCGATATGTCGCCCGGCATCTCCCTCGATACGCATGCACCCTTGCTGCATTCCGGCACCGATCCAATGGACACCAGCAAGGTTCCCGGACCAGTTCATCTGTTGATCAGTGGGGTCCCCGGTCAGTTTAAAGAAATCAGCCAACACGCCAGGCTCATTGCCATGAAATACCGGTAACTTCTCGATCTCGGCCAATGACTTTTCACACACCTGGCCGGGTATGACTCCTTCCACTTCCAGTGGTACCGTCGCGTGATCCTGATAGTGCAATTCTAGGGGCATGAATATTTTACCTCAGCGACCGGAATATCAAGCTGGGAAAAGCCTTCGCGGGCCAGTATAACCAAGGTCTGGAAGGGACCCTACGATTCATCAATAAAATATTTGCTGGGCAAGAAGATGCAAGTTGGCGGAATCGTACTGTGTGGCGGGCACAGTCGGCGGATGGGTTCCTCGAAGGCGCTGTTACCATTTGGTGACGAAACCATGCTACAACGGGTCCTGAGACTGTTGGCGCCGGTAGTCGGTCCGCTGGTTGTCGTTGCGGCTCGCGACCAGCAACTCCCGGAACTACCTTCGGAAGTTGAGATAACCTGGGACGAGGAACCGGACCGTGGGCCGCTACAGGGAATTCATGCCGGCTTACGGGCCCTGCGTGAAACCGCGGAGGCCGCTTACATAACCAGCTGCGATGTTCCTCTACTGGTACCGGCATTCGTGGAGACCTTGATTAAATCCCTGGATCATCACCAGGTAGTAGTTCCTGTCGACAGTCGTTTTCATCATCCTCTGGCTGCTGTTTACCGGGTGGACCTGTGGTCCCAGGCTAGTGAACTCCTGGAAGCCGACCAGCGGCGACCACTTTTCCTGCTGGAACAGGCTGACACGTTACGCATTCCCGTGGAACAGTTGCAGGCAGTAGATCCTGATTTACTGACGCTACAAAACATCAATCATCCTCGCGACTACCTTGCTGCCCTGGAATCCTGTGACCTGGCTGTTCCTCCTGAGTTACTTTCCCGTTGGCATGATCAACTGGATGATTGATCATCCTCTACTCCGCATTCGATTTTCATGGGGTCATGCAAGTAGTCATCGGCAACCGGATAATTCCTAAACCGAATGGAATAGTACTGTTCAAACCAGTCCGAGATATTGGTTTCAATCTCTTTGTCATAATCCGGGGCCACGTGCAACGTTTTCCCGAAAACCGATTCCCGAATATCACCATCATCAACAATCACCTGCCCTGCCTTGATCACGTAACGGGGCAATTCAAACATGGTTTCCTTGTTCTCGTGAGGTGAATAAATCGTGATGTCTGCATCGGCGCCAGGCCCCAGGTGTCCCTTGTGGCGAAGGCCAAGTATCCGGGCAGGTCCCGCTCGCGTGATAATACAAATCTCGTTGAGCGTGTACTGGCGATCGAGGTCAGCCAGCGAGGAACGTTCCCGCACTGCCGGATGAACGGTCTTCAGGACATCCTGCCGATAGGTTCGATCCATTAACAGTCGAATAATCTGGGGATAGGCCTGGAATGAGCCGCCATTGGGGTGATCCGTACTCATCACGACGCGCCAGGGATCTTCTACCATCAGGTACCATTCCAGTCCGATGGCCCACTGCAGGGCATGAATCAGGCTCTTGTTCTTGTACTTGATTGGTGCGATACCGCACCCTGACTCGAGTTCTGTATCCGCACTGAACCACTTGGTGCCGTAAACATTAGACAGGTAGTACCCGAGCGGCCCATCGCCTGTCATGCTCGTCGTTTCACCAAACATGACCTGGCCCACATCCACGGTCACGTTGTCATGGCTGTTCACGTATTCTGCGAGTGGTAGTGTCTTGGAATTGAACGTGTCCTCATCACCTGCCCCACCTCCATAACTGTGAAACTGGATATGGGTCAGGTGTCCTCGGTGGCCCTCGAGCGCTTCCATGGTTTTTAACGTGGTTTCCCAGTTGCCTGGCATGCCGAGATTATTGCAGTGGATATGAACCGGGTGCGGCAATTGCATGGCGGCGGAGGCCCGCGCCATTTCGCTGACAATCTGTCTTGGTGTGACATTAAAATAATCAACCGGTTGATCGATCGTTTGCACGTTCCCTCCCTGGTGATGTTTCCAGACTTCCACACCCCCGGGATTAACCAGCTTGGGTGCGTAGCCCTTCGCGGCACCCAGCAACCAACTCATAAAAGCCTGTAGCCGCTGCGGCTCCTGGTCCTTGATCGCATTCATAACGTAATGGTTGTTTCCCATCAGGACGTAGAATCCCTTGTCGATACAGGGGGTATCCTCGAATTCCTCATGGGCATGGCGGGCCGACAGCGGGGGCACCGCTGCATCAAACGCAGTGGTATAGCCCAGTCCGATATACCGGTAACCGGTAGCAAAGGTACTGGGCACACTCCCCATCGTGCCACTGTGAGTGGTCGCTGTCCGGGGAACCACCTGATCATGCCGTTTTTCCTCGGGCCGCATTTTCCGAGCCATGTTGACCTTGGGGCCGGCGATATGGCAATGCATATCGATCCCACCGGGCATGATCACCAGTCCGGTGGCATCCAGCGTTTTAGCTGGTTTGGTATGGGGATCGGGCGCTGGCACGATCTTTCCATCCTGGATCCACAGATCCTGCACTTGACCATCGATCCCATGTAATGGATCGTAGACATAACCGGAAGCAATTTTGAAGAGTGTATTGGACATCTTAAGGCACTAGGATTCTGGATAGGTTATGGTTATCGACTGGAAACGGCTCACGCTGCAGGATCTATAAGGAAACAGCATTCGATGGATGACTCAACTCGCCTGGACATAGCACGCCAACAGATCATATCGGCGCGAGCGTATACGGAAAGCCTGCTGGCCGACCTGGATCCTGGCTGCTGGTTTACGCAACCATCTGGAGCCAGTACTCACGTGGCCTGGCAGGTCGGTCACCTGGCAATGGCACAATACGGATTGGTACTGTTTCGTCAGCGGGGTCGACAGCTCGCGGACAGCGACCTGATGTCCTCGCGCTTTCGCAAGACTTTCAGCAAAGGTTCTCAACCCGATCCAACGGCGGAGAACAATCCCTCGCCGGAAGAAATCCAGCAGGTGTTTCAACAGGTTTACGAACAGGCACTTGAGGAACTGAATGCCTATCCGCTGGACCAACTGGACGATCCCGTGGATGAACCGTACGCGGCTTATGCCACCAAGTACGGGGCCCTGTTGTTTTGTGCTCATCATGAAATGCTGCATGCTGGTCAAATCGGGTTATTGCGACGACTGCTGGGAAATTCGCCTATTCGTTGATTGCCATCGAGCATCACCAGGCTACTGGTCTTCGGGTCGGAGGGAAGGCCTGATAACCGTGGGCTCCAGTTTACTGTGAAGGATTTCTTTCACGTGTTTTTCAATACCCGAGAGGATCTTGAAATCACTGGGATGGGGTGATTCGAATGCAGGTCTCAGCGGAATCGGCACATCATCCATGCGGTAAACGGTACCTGGAACATTGATTCCATAGGTAGCCACATTAAAGGCCACGGCGGCCTGCCGGGTTGTGGGGGTTTCTTTTGGATCCAGTGCCACGTAGGGAATCGTCTTGAGGTGCTCACGCGCGGGTTGACTGAAATTAGCCATGGGATCACTGGCCACGATCATCGCTGCATCCGCTTCTCCCCGTGCCAGCACATCGGAAGCAGTATATTCTCCCGGGTTAAATCGTGGGTAACCGCGGGCCAGGTTGACCCCGAAAGGAAATCCGGTTCGCCAGGCAACAACATTGTCAGCCCCGGTCACGTTTCCATGTCCTCGGTTCGGCTTGCAGACAAAGCGGGTATAGCGATTCATGTCACGTGTCAGGGCCAGCAGCGCTTCACTGTTGGCATGTTTTCCACGTGTCATGGTCAGTCCCATACCAAAAAAGATGACGCCAAACCGAGCGGCCTTCATGCGGGCCATAAGATCCTGCCAAACTGCCAGTGGCAGCCCGGTTTCTTCTTCCACGCGCGCGGCAGCCAGGTCGATTCCCTGGGCCAGTGCCCTGCG
>JAZADA010000323.1:0-7630 GCA_036124135.1 Planctomycetota bacterium
AATTTCATCGGTGGTGCCGAAATCGGGTCCCTCGGCTCGTGGCCCCTGGGCTTCCTCGTAAGAAGCGGACATGCGGGACGGGATCGTCTCATCTTCGGTGTTCTCATGATCTTCTTCATGATCTTCATCGAACTGTGCATGGATGATATCGTGATCGGCAGGAAGTTCTTCTGGGCTGCCACCGAGAGCTTCGTGCCGCTGCTGTCGCATTTGTGAAATCGACCATGTGTTTTGCACCGCTCCTTCCAACCACATCTCGGCATCATCCCAGTCGACAACCGCCTGGAAATGACTCCAGAAAAGACCCTTGTACTTGGGGAAGACGCCACCAAAACGGAGTGCCACGCGTCGCAGTCGACCGACGTGCTGTCCACTGACTGCCTTCACTCGCTTGGACCAGGCTTCATCTGAATATTCTGTGGCAGGGGCGCCAGCAGCGATGAGAGTTTCTTGCCATTGTTGAATGATCCGGCCTTTTTCCCAGTTGGTACGGCTGACCAGTCGTTCCCAGCGACCGACGAATGCCATGGACTTGCGATCCACGTCTTCCTGGCCAGCGGTTTCCACGGATGTTGTTGTCGGAGCGTTATCAGTCATTCGGGCACTATTCCTTATTCGGTTCCTAACCGGTTCGATTTAAAAGCAATGGCTGGATCATCCTGTGGGGATGATCCAGTGAGTCACCCAAGGTAACAGCGCCGCGGCAAAGAAAAAGAGAACCCCAGGAGTTTCCAAGAAACCACTTTCTGGGCAAGTAATCTGCAGCCTGCTCCCCCGTGAGACCACTGGGGAAAAGATGTCAACAAGCGAACCCTGGCGGTGATCGTTGCTACGAGAGCCCTGGAAACAGGCTATTTCGGGGATTTTGGTTGCTTGGCAGGTGAGGCGGGTGTATCCGCTTGATCGCTGATGGTCTCAGTGGACCCGGAAGATGCCTGTACGACCAGGACGATGCGCACCCTGGACGCTTTCAGGGCCTGGCCCTCTTGCTGAAATACGACTTTGTCGTCGGCGGTTGGTCGTTGGGCTTCGTTCTGGTCCTGCTGGTCGTCGGCACGTTTCGCCGGCTGGTTTTTATTGGCCTTGTCTTTTGATTTTCCCCCTGGTTGCTGAACCGGTTTTCGCGCGCGCTTTTCGGACAGGTTCGCTTTGAGACCGGGAGCGGAGCCACCCTCAGCTGCAGCCTTGAGGTTCTCCTTGCGCAACAGGTCCACGTTGCCACGAGGGGTTCGTTGTACCTGGTGGTGATCCGAGAGATCTTGAAGCAATTTGTCTAGTTTCTCCGCTGTGGCTTCGAGGGTGATCACGCGGTAAGACTCATTGCGCTTACGGCGTCGTGCCACCGAGACAGCCTCGTCCTTGGCCACGCTTTTCTTCTCGGTTTTCTTGTCCTGTGATTGCTGTACGTTCTTTGCATCGTCCTTCTTGAGATCGGCGGTTGCCACGTCTTCCACCGACAGGGTGTCTAGCGTGGCAAGGTTAGCGGATGCCATGGGATCATAATTAAACGCTACTTGCTGTTCGACCAGTGTTCGCAAGACAGCCTGTTGCTCGAAGTCTTCCCGGGAAATATTGATATAGATCACGGTATCCTGGGTGGTTGCCCCTTTCTGGTTTGCGGCGGGGCCGCCTGCTGCCGGATCCGCCTGGGCTCCAAAAGAAGCGCGGGCACTCATCCTGCGCGCCTTGGCAGGTTTGGCCAGGCCATTCCCTGGAGCGGCGTCGGCATTGGCAAGTGGGGCAAAAGCGCCGCCGGCCATTTCAGCAGATTCCTCGTCTTCCTCTTCGCCCTCAAGATCGCCTGTTTCCGCTGAGCTTGACTCCAACTCCGGCACGGCCGAGGTGGGGGGAGTGGTCGTTTCCTGTTCGTTGCCTGCATCGCTGACCTGGTAGACGGCTTGATCTTCTGACCGAAAGAGGAGAGCGAGCATCAGGGTGGCAGCCAGGGCCGTGGAGGCCCAGATCAGGTGTTTCAGATTCGTTGGTTGGTTGGCTTGAACGCCTGGGTTCGCGGGCCGGACGGCAGTCGTTGCCTCCTCGCCGGAAGCAGTCGATGGTCCCGTCAGGATAGCTCGTTCAGCGCGGCGCAAGATCTGCTGCGTGTAGTCCTGGCTTGGTTCACTGCGTGGGATTGCTTGCAGGCGGTCGTGGAGAGCCTGCAGGTCTTCGAGCAATTGCTGGCTCTGCGGATCTTCCAGCAGGGCTTGCTCGACACGAACCTGCTCATCGCTGGTGAGTTCACCATCGATGTAGGCACTGATCAGTTCTTCGGGGATTTTTTCGTTCATTGTTCAGGAGGAATTCTCATGTAAAATTGCTTTTAACTGTTCATGTAACTGCATTCGGGCGCGATGTAACCTGCTGCGTACCGTTCCGGCTGGCAGTTCGAGGATCTCGCCGATTGTTTCGTAGCAAAAGCCTTCCATTTCGCGCAACGTGAGTACGGCTCGGTGCTCATCATGCAGGGCTGTCATGGCCCGATGGAGCTGATCGGCCCGTTCTTCACGCAGCAGGCGGTCTTCTGGTAATTCACCGAGATCGATCGGTTCGGTACCAGCCACCTCTCGCTGCTGATCAACGGAAGCTTCTGGTTTCTTTTTTCGTTTGCGGCTGATCGAAAGGTTGAAAGCAATTCGATACAGCCATGTGTAAAAGGCGCTGTTGCCCCGGAAGGAATCCAGCTTCACGAAGGCCTGGACAAAGGCTTCTTGCAGGACATCTTCCGCTTCTTCGCGACTGCGTGTGACCTGCAAGAACGTATTGAAAAGGCGGCCCTGGTACTTAAGGACCAGGGCTCCAAAGGCCTCGGTATTGCCGGCCAGCGTGTCGCTGATTAATTGTGCGTCGTCTCTCACACCTGCTCCAGAATATTGAGACGCCCAATGGCAGAAAATAGTTCCCCGGCTGCCATCAAGTTACGGTAAAAACCACTTAAAAGTATCTTCGTGTGTTGCCTAAATGATGTCAAATCTTTGCTACAAAATAACTTAGAACTACACGTAGCCTGTATCAAAAACCACTGGATTCGTAACCCATTCAGGCGGATTGTGGTGCTGGCAGTGCCAGTTGAGCTGGGCGACTAAATATCCTCGCCCACAGTAATCCGGCCACGACAAGCATTAAAATACTAACCCATTGGGCAATGGTCAGTCCGGTACCCCAACGTCCCGGTTCGTCACTACGGATGATTTCCAGCAGGAAACGGGTGAGTGGGTAGACCGTGAACATGCCGGCGACCAGTTCACCATCTCGTCGGCGTGCCGGGTACCATGACCAGGCCAACAGGGCGATCAGGGCAGCATTAATACTGCTGAATAACTGCGTGGGCACGACACCCAGTGATTTTGCAGGGAGCTGGTTCAGTGTCCAGTGGACAACGGCCTTTTGATCTCGTGCCAGGGTGACGGCAATCCTCGTGTCAGATCGTGCCGGTGAACGTAATTGTTCGCCTGATAAACTGTCCAGTCGACGGATCTGGTCGCCTACCACGATTCCCTTTTGGTCCGCCAGGCTGCCTGGCACGACGTGTGACACGGTACGGGTCGATTGCGCGTCATCCCGGGTCGCCTCGATGCCCAGGAGTTGGCCATTGTTGAGTTGTTCCATGTAGGCCGGGGCACCCCGTGGAAAGTGGATACAACTGAAATCATCTTCGCAGACCCCGCCCCAGCAACAGCCGTTCAGGAGACAGCCGATGCGCCCAAAGGCCAGGCCAATCGCCAGTCCAGGAACGAATATATCCAGCGTGGCAAGTTTTGGTAACTGGTGCCGTCGCATGATCACCAGGAAGGCCAGCATGGCACCGATCAGTGAACCATAAACAACCAGTCCCCCCTCCGTGAACTTCAGGATCCTGCTGATCAGTGTCGTCCAGTCGGCTGGATTGGACGGATCATAATAATCCTCCCAGTACTGGATCACGAAAAACATTCGGGCCCCGATGATACCCAGTACAAAACACCAGAAGGACATGGAAAAGATGATATCGGGATGCAATCCGGCCCGGCGAGCCAGTTGCTGGGTGAGTCCCACTCCCGAGATGACGGCAATGAGGAACATGACGCCGTAGCCACGAATGGCAAGGCCTTGCGGGTTTCCCTGGCTATCAGCAGCTTCCAACCATGGTAGCAACCAGGTGATAGCGGCTGCCCCGAAAGCGATCATCGGCAGGTAACTCAACGTGTCGCGATTCCATCCCTGGCGGCGTCCCAGCCAGGTGACCGTACCTGCGCCCCAGAGGAGCCAGATCATGAGTAACCATCCAGCGCCGAAGACCGGGATGCCAAGAATCTCGTGAGGAATTGTTAGCAGGGTTTGTTTCATAGTGACTTGTTAACCGGGTACCAGGCGACAGTTATCGATCAAGCGCACGTTTCCGACATGAGCTGCCAGCAGCAGCATGGCAGGTTCATCCACGTGTTCCACTTCAACCAGCGTGGCGGGATCCACGATGGCCACGTAGTCAACCGTTTCCACGCCCGCCTCCCGCAATTGCTCCTGGATTCCTTGCTTTAATTTATGGGTCGATCGTTCTGCTGCGCTCACGCGCTGTTGTGCCCATTGCAGACATCTCGACAGGATGGTGGCTTGCCTACGCTGGTCGGGCTCCAGGTATTGGTTACGGGAACTTAGTGCCAGGCCATCCTGGCTGCGTACGATCGGACAAATTTCAATATCAATCGGGAAATTCAAATCGCTGACCAGCTGCTGAACTACCATGGCCTGTTGATAATCTTTTTGACCAAAAAAAGCCACGTCAGCCGGGATGATGTTGAAGAGTTTGCTAACCACCGTGACCACGCCGCTAAAATGGTGGGGGCGATGGGCACCTTCCCAGGGTTGAGCGGCAGCCGGAGGCTCGATCCGGGTGGAAAAACCTGCTGGATAGATCTCTTTTTCCGACGGTGCAAAGACCAGGTCGACATCCAGTTCTGCAAGTTGGGCGAGATCGTTTTCCAATAACCGTGGGTACTGCTCCAAATCTTCTCCGGGTCCGAATTGTGCCGGGTTCACGAAGATCGTTACGACGACGAAATCACATTGGTCGCGGGCTGCTGAGACCAGGCTGAGATGACCGTCATGCAGGGCACCCATCGTGGGAACCAGGCCGATCCGCTGCTGGGTTGTTCGCAGTCGCAGGGTCATTTCCTGGACCTGTTGGCATGACGTGACCAGTTGCGGTTGTTTGCTCATTTGGGTTGCCTTGGGCACAGTCCGGGGCGATGCAGTTTCAGAACAGTTTACCGCATCGAATGCACGGCTGCCTCCACTTCCTGCAGAAGTACTTCGGGGTCAGTAGTGGTCAGGTGCAGCAAGGGACCCTGCTGGGGCTGGAGAGCCAGCTGCCGTAGATGCTGCTGGATTCCTTTTTCCAGGTTCGCAGCAGCGTCGTCAATCAAGATCCGTAACTTGGGCTGATGTGCCTCTGAAAGTGTTTTTTGAATGTCGACGGGCAAGGGATACGTCGTTTCGCCATCCTGTTGGCAAGCGAGGTAAGCGACGCTTTGTGCCAACCAGAAATCACTGATCGCAAAGTCACCAGGTTCAGTCGTATCGAATTGGGCCAGGATGGCGTCTCGCTGTTCGATGAGCTTGATCTCGTTTTCGACCGTTGTCACGTCTGGGGCAACTGGTGTCAGTAACGGTTGACCCGAGAGACGCTCGGTGACACGCTGGACGAGGTTTGTTTTTCCACAGCCTGGAGGTCCCACCAGTGCCAGGTAATTTACTGCGCTCTCCAGGTGATCCAATAATCGTTGAATGGTCCAGCCGTTCTGCGGATGGATAAGGGTGCCCGCTATTTCCGCTGCCGGCTCCAGGACGAAACGCCGGAAGGACATGTGGGGGTGTGGGATTTGCAGGTTGTCATGGTTCAGAATCAACGCGTCGTATAACAAGAGGTCCAGGTCGATGGTTCGTTGGCTCCAGCGTTCGACACGTTCTCTTCCGAGTTCCGCCTCGACATCTTGCAGCAGCTTCAACAGTTGTTGCGGGGACAGGGTCGTGTCGATGCGTAATGCAGCGTTGAGAAAATCGTCCTGTCCGGGTGGCCCTCCCACCGGCTTGGTCTGGTAGGGACGGCTGCATGCTGTCACGTCGACCTGGGCATGTTTCGATAGTCGATTGATGGCGCGGTCCAGGGAGTCAGTACGATTACCGAGGTTGGCGCCGAATGCGATGAGCGATGTAGCCATGGTTTTTAAGAGCGCAAAAAAAAAGGCGGTCAAGGACAAAGTAATTTTGTCTTGCCGCCCTCGGCTTTTACCGCACGATCCCTGTGCGGAGTTGCCTAAAAACGCATGGGAGGGACATCCGAACCACGACCTAAGTCGCCGACCGTCGATCCACTCAGTCGTCGCCCCCCAAGCTGTTTATTTCTCTTGTCAACAAACTTTCAATCTCAACACAGGCCACAGTGTAACGTAATGTCGAGACAATGAAACCGTCTAAAAAAAGTTTTCGTAAATGAAAATCAAAAGTTGTCGAATGCCAAAAATGTTTTGCTTCGCGCGCACCAAAAACGGATTGCCGCTGACCATGAATCGAGCTGATCCCATCCCAATAAGACGGCTCACGTTTGCGCACCGGTAGCCCGGGCATACATGGCTGCATCTAAAAACTTTGTATGACAGCTGATTCCAGAACAGAAGCTGCCAAGCCAGTAATACGAATGAAATTGGGTTAGCGAAGATCCAATAAGTCGTAACGAAGATGACATTTTGAGAAGCCGACGAAAAATGTCAAGCTGTTCAGGGCAAAGAATTTTTGGAAAGCGGTGGGAGAGGTTGCCAGGCACTGGAATCGACCGCTCAAAAATTCTGATCAAGAGGAACGTTTGGAACGTAGTAGGGAAAAGCAAACGTGCGGGTCGTGTGGTCGTTGCGTCGTGGTGCGAAAAGGAGCGGCAACACGTTCGCGGGCAAGAAAAGGATTGTGAATCTGTCAACGAATCTACTGGAAATAAAGGTCGGACTGTCGGTCAGCGGGAAAAACAGCATTGCCAACAATTTTTATACCCGCTACAGATACCCAGAGATAAAACCTCACTGATAAACGGATCAACATATGATGGGCCGAGTGGCGACGGATGGCCGGATTTCCCTGGAAGAACTGAAGTTAGCACGACAGGAATTGTTGCAACTGGCTGCCGGGCTTGTTCAGGATGGATCGGAAAATGATTCCACGGCAACCTTCCAGGTGCTGGAAAAAATCCTGGGTGCAGATCTCTGCCAGCGAGTGGGGATCTATCCGATACCAGAAAATTTTACACTTTCTGTCGTGATTCCTGTCTACAACGAGGTTGCCACGCTGGAAAAAGTGATTCAACGCGTTCGCGATACGGGTCTGCAACAGGAAATTATCCTGGTCGATGACGGTAGTACCGATGGAACACGAGAGTTGCTTGAGGGACTCCGGGCACAGGATGACTTGAAAATCCTGATGCACGAAGTCAACCGTGGTAAGGGAGCCGCCTTGATCACCGGGTTTTGCGAGGCGACGGGTGATGTCGTGGTCATCCAGGATGCGGACATGGAATATAACCCGGATGAATTTCGCTGGTTGTTACAACCCATCCTGGACGATCGTGCGGATGTGGTTTACGGCAGTCGCTTCAGCGCTCCGGATCATG
>JAZADA010000324.1:0-12910 GCA_036124135.1 Planctomycetota bacterium
GCACTGAACCGACACGAGAAGATTTGAAGATCGCGATTGATGAGTTGCTGGCCGGCAAGACAGTTTCTCAGTCGATCCGCAAAGCGGAGGGGTGTTTTATTGGCCGTATCCGCAAGCCGGATGAAAGCAGTGATGTGACCTATTCAAACCAGGTCTCGCGAATTCTGCAGAAGCGGTGTGTACAGTGTCATCGGAAGGGAGAGATAGCACCGTTTTCACTGGAGAAATACGAGGACGTGGTGGGATGGGCGGAGACGATTTCGGAGGTCGTTAAGGACGATCGGATGCCACCGTGGCACGCCAGCAAGGAGTTCGGTCATTTTGTGAACGACAGGCGGCTAAGTGACGAAGAAAAGAACTTGATTTATCGCTGGGTTGAAAGTGGTGCGCCACGGGGTGATGTCACCAAGCTGCCAGTAGCCAAAAATTACACCGCTGGATGGCAACTCCCGGAGAAACCGGATCTTGTGCTGCCAATTTCGACGCGACCTTACCGTGTGCCAGCCGAGGGGGTTGTTCGCTATCAGTATTTCCGAGTTAATCCCGGCTTCAAGGAAGACAAATGGATCCAGGCGGCGGAACTGTTGCCGGGCAATCGCGCCGTGGTGCACCATATCCTGGCCTTTGCCCGGGTGCCGGGTCAGCGTGGTGGTTCGGGGGGATTGGACGGTTTCCTTGTCGGCTATGTACCTGGCTTGTTGGCCCGGCCATTTCCCGAGGGGATGGCCAAACGCATACCTGCGGGTTCGGAACTGATCTTCCAGGTGCACTATACGCCCATCGGATCAGCTCAGATCGACGCCAGTAAAATTGGCTTCGTGTTTGCAGATCCAGATGAGGTAAAATACGAAGTGAAGACGACGAGTGCAGCGCAACGCTCTTTGCGGATTCCAGCAGGGGACGATAACCATCGCGTGACAGCAACCAGTCGGAGTACACGAGAGGAGTCGTTGCTGCTTGGTTTTATGCCTCATATGCACGTGCGTGGTAAATCATTCCGTTATGAGTCGGTGGATCGAGACGGGGAGCGCGTTGTATTACTTGATGTCCCAAAATTCGATTTTAATTGGCAAACGTCCTATCGACTGGCGGAACCGGTTAAGCTGGCCGCTGGAACGCGGATTTATTGCACCGCCCATTTTGATAACTCCAGGTTTAATCTCAATAATCCGGATCCAACGAAGATGGTTCGTTGGGGAGATCAGACGTGGGAAGAAATGATGATCGGGTATTTCGATGTGGCTATACCCAAAAGGCATCGGGAGCCTGCGAAATCTTCAGTGACGGGATCAACTCCTGGGCGAGCACCGGCGAGTCTCAGAGAACGTCTGCGCCAGGCGGACCGTAATAAGAATGGTAAGCTGGAAAAATCAGAAGTCTCCGGACGACTCGGGGTGCTGTTTCTCTTCTGGGATCAGGACCGTGACGGTGTGCTGTCAGACGAAGAAATCAAGCAAGGCCTGGAACGGGTGGGCCGCTAGGTGAGTGGCTTGTTATTCGGCGACCTTGTAGAGCGGTAAATGCCGGAAATAGACTTCGAGGATCAGTACCCGCAAGGAGGTGGCCAGCAAGCGACCACCGGGTCTATCCCACTGGTCTTCCGGCGGCCAGCTACCCGCTTCGTGTCCCTCTTTGACTTGCGTGTTAAGGAGCAGCGGTTTCATCGCCTGGTTCCAGGTTTTCCAGTCATCCCCTTGGAGATGGAACATGACTTGGGTTCCGTAATACCAGTAGTAGCTGCTTTCTTTCCTGGGTCGCGGAAGGACGGTTCGTAAATAACGCGCGCCGGCTTCCAGCGTCGGATCGTGCCGGGGCATATCCAGGTATTGATGGCAAAGCAGGGCCTCGGCTGACATCGTGGGCTTAAGGTCAGACGGGCTCGCGTAGCCGAATTGGCCCAGTTTATTTCCCTTGCCAGCAACGCGGTCGAGCCAGGTTCGGACCCCATCGAGTGTCTCGGAGGGTACAGCCAGGTTGGCCATTTGGGCACTTTTGATAGCCATCACTTGCCAGCCGACGACCGAAGTGTCGGGGCTGTCACCCGGTTGGTATCGCCAGCCGCCGAGCGTTTTGTGTTGAGATTTGACAATGAAGTCGATTGCCTTCTGTGCAGGCGCCTTGAGGGCAGCGTCACCACTCATGGCGTAGGCTTCACAGAGTGCAATGGATGCAACTCCGTGGCTGTACATTCGCGCGTTGGTCGTCCCGGGTCTTTTGAATTCACCGCTACCCTGTTGAGTTTTTAGCAGCCACTGAACCCCGCGTTGGACGTGATCCTTGTAGGGGCCTTTCTGGTGGGTGTTGCCGTTGCCGAGGAGTGGTAGTAACCCGAAAGCCGTGGCGGCCGCTTCGGCATTGGTCCCACCCGCTTGGGTCGGGGCCTTTCCATCAATTTCCCGAAGCTTATTGAAGGCCCAGTGACCGTCCTCGTGCTGCTGGGAAACGATCCACTGAAGTGAACGATTCACGGTTTCGAGGGTTTCTTCGCTGCCTCCGAAGACCTTGATAAGTTCACGTTTAGCTTCCAGGTCCACGTTGCGTAATCGCAGCAGCGCCTGTAGGCCGATGTTATCTTCGGCGTAAAGTATCTCAGGGGCACGTGCGGGTAATCGAAGCAACGCGGTCGCATGTGGACTGACCGTGATGGGAGCATCAACGACCTGGCGACCGATGCTGCCAATCACGACTCTCGTGGTACTGGGACGTAGTGGCCCGCCGCGGTCGACGGCATCGTTTAGGGGGACGTCGATCGAGGGGGTCTCGACGCGGCTGGTCGTGACCGTGGCAGCAGCGGGCATTGCCGACGGATCAGTGGCAGGGGTGGCTTTCGGCAGCGCGGTCGGAACTTTCGACAGTACGGCCTCCGCGGGGGAAGCCGCCTTGATCGATTCGACGCGAGCGATAGCCGTTTCAATTGCAGGAGTGGGTGGAGCGGCTTTTGGTAGTGTGCCACGGTCCGCAGGGGAAATCAGCTGCGGCGTCGGTTTCGCCCCGTCCTGCTGGGGTCGTTCTAGTGGCTGAGGTTCGGGCACCGTCGTGGTGTCACGCCGCGGTTGCAAAACTTTTTGGGACGGAAGCGGAGCTTGCTGAGGGGCGGGTTGATTCTGTGGGGGATTCTCAAACAATTGAGCCTGCGACCGTCGTGGTGTGTTAGCGGCCGCCGCTGGTGAAGCGCGTTTCAGTAACTGGGCGGTCGCGTAGTTGGCCTGGGTAATTACGGTTTGGGGACCGTCTTCCTCGCGGACCTGGCGCTCGAATTGACGGCTGGCATCCAGTCGGACCATCGCCTGTGTGGCCTGAAGTGGTTTGGTAACGTCCGGCGGGGCTAGAACCAGGACTGGATCGGTGCGTTCCAGGTTCATCGCTGCTGTCGGTACCGGGCGTTGCCGCGGGATCTCAACCGGTGGCGGCGGTAATTTAAGACTGGAAACCTGGGTGGCCTGGTTCTCATCGATTGGCCGAGGGCTCTGACGGTCCAATGGCGACGGGTCCGGCTGATTCCTTGCCGGGGCCGGATCCGGATTGGAGAGGGGTTCTGGCGTGTTTTGCGAGGCTGCTGCGACGGCGGCTGGCGTCGCGAGGGCAACTTGAACGCTCGGGAGTGCTGGTTGCCGTGCTGGCTGCCTGGCCAGGCTTGTGTCTGTCGTGGGCCGAGGGAGTTGGGCAATCGCCTCGGCGGGCTGGAGGGGCTCTTCGATCTTGACAGTATTCTCAGCGATCGCCTCCTGCACCTGCGATTTCCGATTCACGGGAGTTATTTCGCGGACGGGTTCGGCGGGGATCGCCTCGATCCTGGCGCGGGGAACTGCCTGGACGGAAAGTTGAGAGCGAGCAGGTAAGCTGGGAATCGCGGAGTCCGTAGCGACGGCCATGTTAGGCGATTCAATCACCTGGCGGGCGATGTCGGAAGTTTGCACTGTTTCAAGGGACTTTAGGTCAGCGACCTTCTCGTACGCCTCCTGGCCTGGCTTGTGCGACTGGTGCAATTCGTCACTGGGAAGTTTGGACGCAACCAGGATGCTCTTGAAGGTTTTCTTTACCGTGTCAAGTAACTCGCTGTCAAAGTAGATGTAGAAAGATCCGGCACCCAGGGCCAGGTGGATCGCCAGTGCCCAGACAAAGAAAACGGGTACGCTGGCACGCTGAAAAGACATGCGGCGCAGGTACCAGGCCAGTCCGGCAAGCAAGCCGGCAACCAGCAGTACCAATCCGATCCACCAGGCATGAGTTCGAAACATCGCAACGAGTCTTAAAAGCGAGGTTCTCAAAAAGGTGGTAAAAGCCTCGAGTCGTTGATCGTCCTTACCGCGTTGGATCTCCACCTCGACGGCCGTGCTGCTGTAGAGATCATAGGCAGGGATATTGGCACTCTCGCGTTCAGGGGACTCGCGCGAAAAATACAGTTGGAAACCCTGCAGGGTGAGCACAGGTTCCAATTCGTGGTCCCGGGTGTTCACGCCTCGCCCCAGGTTCTCCGCGTCGCCGTGTCCGGTCTCGCGAATTCGACAGCGATAAATGTCCAGGTTCTTGGCTTCACCGGGGCGGTGAGGTCGGTCAGAGGCAAAATAGAGAAAGGCTCCAGTCGCGTCGACGCGGGGGGCACCATCATTGGCGTCGGAACGGTTAAGGCTATTCAGTGGACGGGCCTTGTCCCAGGCCGAGTCGCCCTGGTCCCTGCGTGCTCGGAATAGGTTAAAGCGATTGAAGCCGATGGCAGAACGGAGGGTACTGGTCCATCGCTGGGAGGCACCGGGGTTTGAGTCCCCTGGATTCTGCTGCGGCATATTGGCAGAATAATTGCTGCTGAAATAAAGAGAGGTTCCTGCGGGGGTCACCGTAGGTTCGCATTCATCGGCGGGTGTGTTAATTGACGCTCCAAGGTTAACAGGTTTCGCCCAGGAGCCGTTGGACAGGCTCGACTGGTAGATGTCAAAACCACCGTGGCCACCGTCACGGTTTGAATAGAGAAAGAGGGTGGTTCCGTCACTGCTGACCGTGGCCCCGATGTCGTCGGCCTCGGAATTGAGGCTTGTGACGGGAACGGCAGGCTGCCAGTGGCCGTCGACGAGATGGCTCTGGTAGATATCCATGGTGTGAGCGCTGCCGCGGGCTGAAAAGTAAAGAACGCGGCCATGATCGGCGAGGCTCGGTCGTACGAGCGTGGGTTCCACCTCGGCGGGTAGTTCGGGTCCGGCCAACGGAGCCGCTGTTTCCCAGATGACGTGCCGGCGTGGTGGTCCGTCGGCCAGCGACCAGCGTTGTTCGCCATCCAGTGTTGCCATCGTTGCCACGTCGCGCGGGTAAAACCAGTATCCAAGCAGGCCGATCGCAATGACGGCCAGCAGCATATAAATGCGGCGACGATGCGAACGACGGGGCGACGGTTTATCGGGGTAAATGATGTTCATGACCTAGGTGTCAGTCGACGTGTGGTTACTGGTTCCTTGGCAGGACGGTACATCGGTATTCAAGGTCTTCTTGTTTGCAAAGTCCCATGACTGTTAGTGGATGCTTGAACTGGACTTCCTGGTCCGCGCGGATTTGAACATTCCGCTTGCCTGGGTTGCTGATGGCGACCCCGTGGAGGACGTCCGCGAGGGTAACCTCGGTCAGAGCTTGGTCTCCGACAAAATACTTTCCTTCCTTGGTGATGTTGATGATCACTTCCTTGGATCCCACCGCCATGGGTTCGGGCTTAAAAATCTCCGCCAGGTTGATGGAAACAAGTCGTTCCTGCTGATCGAACTTGGTTGCCACGAGAAAGAAAATCAGCAACAGGAAAACGACGTCGATAACCGGGGTCAGGTTAGGTCCGTCGCTATCAGGGTCAGGTGGTGGTAATCGCATGGTTGATTCCTTGGGAAATCGGGGCGTCTCGCAGGCTAAACGTTTTTGGATATGGCTGCCGGGGAACCGTACTGGGAACCCGCAGAGGTGCTGGTTTTAGGGGGCGTTGTAGGTGATCGTTTCTCCAGCTTGGTGAAGAATGGGATCAGGGGCATCAGCGCTTGGTCAATTTGGCGGAAAAAGCGTTCCACGCGTCCCTGGAACCAGGCAGAGAGCAGAAGCGTAGGAATCGCAATCGTGAGTCCACCGGCGGTGGTTAATAATGCGAGATAGATTCCGCGGGCCAGCTGTTCCGCCTTACCAAGGCCCAGTTGGCTTGAAATCTGGAATGCGAAAATCATTCCGACCACGGTGCCGAGTAAGCCGACGAGCGGGGCCGTAGAACCGACGACGTTCAGGGGGCGATGTTTGCTTCTCATCTCGGAGATCTCGCGCAGCGCTGCGTCTTCCATGGCCTTCTCCACCTCGGGGAGGGGACGTCCTGCTCGATCCAGCGCAGCCGTGAGGATGCGGGCGATGGGCGACGGCCATTGCTTGGCAAGGTCGGATAGTTCGGTCTGGGACGGAGACGATTGTCCGAGGATGTCGGTGAGCCCTTTTTCGAACGGGGAGGGCAGAATACGAGATCGTCGAAGGTTCACCAATCGCTCGAGCGTCACGGTGGCTGCGAAAATGGAAAAGATACCGAGCATGGCATAGAAGAAAAGTGCAAACCAGTCACTGGTCGATTCCGGGGCCTTGAAGATCTGGCTGCCAAGGCTGTCCTCCTCCGCCGCGGGAGCGTCCGCGGTAGACTCTCCTGCTTCGGCTTGCCCGGTGGCGGTCTCCCCAACCTTTTCAGCGGGTGGTTGCTGCGCCAGTCCGGCCAGTGTCCCGGAGAGCAGGGCCAGGGTAAGAGCAAGCAGCATGATCTGTCGTGGCTTCGTGTTAGCTAAAGCATTCATGATTGTCCTCGTTCCGGGTGCGTCTATTTTTTGAGTTCGGCAAGTAGCTTGGCGGCATCCTTAGCCTTGGGGTGCTGGGCATGATCCTTCGTTATGATTTCAAGTGAAGCGATCGCTTTGGCGTTCTGTTTCAGCTGGATGAAGCAGCGGGCGGCTTCGAAATGTCCCAGGGCTTTCCATTCCGGGAATGGATAGCCAACTGCCACCGCCAGGAAATGTTCGATCGCGGCCTCGTATTTTGCGTCGCCAAAGTCCAGTTCGCCGACCATGAAACGTGCTTTCGCGGCCGTGATCGTTTCGGTTTCACGTGTGATCTGCTCGTAGAGTGTACGGGCCTGCGGGAACTGCTTGAGTTGCTGGTGTGCCCAGGCCTGGCCGTAGCGTGCTTCGTGCGCCTGTTCGAACTTGGGGAAGGTGGTAAGGAGTGACGCGAAATGCGTGCGACTGGGATCCCATTGTTTTAAATTCGCGGCGCAGGTGCCAGCGCGGTACAGGGCCTGGGCGTGATAACGTTCCACCTTGCGGCTCGCCACCATGGTGTAAAGTGGCAGTGCTTTGGCGAAGTCATCCTGTTGAAAATAACATTCCGCCGCCAGGAACCGAGCGGGATCTATAAGCTCACCGTTAGGAAACATGGTGATCTGCGCAGCGAGTAGCTGGGCAGCGCCCGGGTAATTGCTCGACTGGAAACGAACGTCCGCCAGGCGATAGAGAAGCTTCTCGTGAAGCTCGGGGGTTGGTTTGCTGGCGATTGCGGAGGTGAAGGCCTGGTCGGACAAGGTGAGGGCCGCGGTTTTCGGGGCGGCGTCCTTGGCGTCAGCGGCCACACCTGCCTGGTGCTGCCCAACGTGGAACCAGCTCTCTGCTGCCAGCGGACTTTCCTTGTGGGTTTCGGCCAGTTGTCGGAATGTCGCGGCGGCGTCGGCGGTCAGCGTTTTCGCGAGTTGTGCATGGCCCAGTTCGTAAAGGACCTTGTCAGCGAACTTGTATGTTGGTTGACCGGCCTGCAACTCTTTCAGGGTAGCGATGGCAGGATCCAGTTGCTTGGCTCCGACCTGGCAGAGGGCGAGGGCATACTTTGCGTCCCAGAGCGCGTCTCCCATCGGCTTGGCAGCGATGTACACCTGGAAGTCGGCGATGGCTGGTGGGAATTGATTCAGACGCTGGTGGGTTAGCCCACGGAGGTAACGAGCCTGGTTGGTAAGCGGCGGTGCGGGGGAAGCAGCCAGGAGGGCATTGAGCTGCGCCAGGGCATTGGGGTGATCTTCCTTGGCATAGTAGGAAGAGCCGAGTCCGTAAAGGGCCAAGGGGCCAAATGGGGTCGCCTTGTACTTGGCAACGGTTTCATTGAAATGGCCGATCGCGACGTCATGCTTGGCCTCCTGCTGAGCTAGTTCCCCGAGCTCAAAAAGTGCCTGGGCCCGATAGGTGCTGTCTGGGTATTTGCTGGTTAATTCCGTGAATCGGCCGATCGCAGCGGCGGTGTTCTTGAGCCGTCGATAACTTCCGCCACTGGCCAGTAAGACCTCGTCGCGACGAGACCACTGCGGATCGGCAGCCAGTGATTGATCAAAGAAGCTAATTGCTTCCTGGTCCTTGGTGAGGCCGGTTGAGTTTCGTCCGAGAAGGAAGTGTGCATCGGCTTTTTGAGCTGGTTCGGTTAAGGCAGGCAGAATCGTTTTGAGTAGTGCTGCGGACTCGGTGTATTTTTTCCCCTGGTAAAGACACCAGCTAATGCGCAGGTTAGCCGCTGAGACCCTGGGGTGCTCCGGGTATTCTGCAACGACACGGCGATAGAGGGCCTCGGCCTTGACACGGTGCGTTTCCTGGTTTGCCTCATCGAGGTGGAGCAGGTAACCTTCACCGGCAATAAACAGGACGGCTGGAGTCAACTCATGCTTGGCATATTCAGGATTAGCCAGGAACGTCTCGGCGCGTGACCGTGCGACCACGTAATCCTTCTCTCCCAGCGAGGCGAAGGCGGACATGTAATGAGCCTGCGGTGTGAGCGCATGCTTGGGGTGCTGCTTTACAAAAGCCTCGTACAGGGCCGGTGTTTCTTTTCGCCGCGTGGCGATTTCATAGATTGCATCCACGCGCGTCAATTGGAGATAAGGAAGGTAGGCGCTATCTCCGGAGGTTTTTGCGATCGCATCGAGTAGCGCGAACGCTTCCGTGGGTTTTTTTTGCTTGAGCAGGCCGCGACCTAGCCAGTAGGCGGCTTCAGGGGATTCAGCAACCTTTAGCTTGGCCAGGGGCTCGAGAACGCGTCTCGCGTCATCCAGCTTGTCGAGCTGGTAGTAAGAACGACCCAGGGCGAGAGTTCCGGCTGGCGCGTGCGGGCTCTTGGGGAAGTCGGCAATAAACTTGACGAGCAGTGGTACGGCCTGGTCGTAGTTGCCAAGTTCTACGCGGCATTGGCCTTGCCGCAGGTAGGCGAGATCGACCAGGGGGAAATCCTTGAGAGCTACGACGATCGCCAGGCGTTTGTCCGCCTCCGCGAACTTTTTCTGTGAAAACTGGCAAAGGGCAGCGCGTAGATTGACCTCGGGAAAAAGTGGGTGGTTTGCAAATTCCGCCTTGGCGAGAAACTGAGCAAAGGTTGCCTCGGCCTCGGCATGGAGTGTTAACTCTTGCTGCGTGGTTCCCATCGCGTAAAGCGTGTCGGGTAGCAATGGACTGCTCGGGTAGGTGGTAATAATTCTCTGGTAGGCGGCGATGGCTTCCTTGGGTTGCTTGGCAACGTAGTGCGATTCGGCCTGGAAGTAGATAGCCCGCGGTGCATATCCGCTCTTGGGATATTTGGTGACCATGGCCTGGAAGGCCGTAATCGCTTTCTGGTAGTCGGCGGGGTTCTTGGAAGTGACGGCCAATTGGTAGGCGCACATGGCGATGTTGTAGTAAGCACCGTCGAGGTCAGGGAACTTTGGGTATTTGGCAATCAGGCCCTGGAAGGTGGCGGTGCTCTGGGGAAACTGTTTCGTATGCAACTGGCAGACACCGAGATAGTAGGTTGCTCGATCAAGCCGAGTGTCCTTGGGGTGGGTCTTGAGGAAGTTGGTCCAGCGTTCGGCAGCGCGAGGATAGAGGCCGGCGTTTTGAAGTGCTGCGGCAACGTTGTAGTCGCGGATGGCGGCGGACTGGTTCTCCTGGGCAATCCCTGCAAGGGGCATCAGCAAGAGCAGGAGGCAGGAAGTAAGTCCAGTTGCGTATCGTGTGACCGGCGGGAGCAGCGGAGTACACATGGTAGTACCTTTGGCGGGACGCGGATCATGTTAGTGACGAAAGAAGTCGCCGGAAAAGAGAGGGCGGCGTCGACCGCGTGTCCCTGCTGCGGCAAAATCGATTCGCTTGGAAAGCCCATAGTTTAGACGAGCCACAAGGGGATCGCAAATTGATTCCTCCGTCAGCAGAAAAGTTGAGCGGTAGGGCCCTCTCGCAGGGCATAGGCTGGATGGGAGAGGCAAGAACGGCAAGATCGCGGATTCGCTTGAGGGTGGCCATAACCCGGTTATACCGTGGTGCTTGGGAACTTGCGGATTGCTTGAGTTTGCAGCTCGCCTGCTGTACAGTGACGCCTCGACCGCAAACCTACTGAGGAGTGTTTAAGATGGAGCAGGAACCAGGCGTATCGTCCGAGGTTGGAACGAAACTATTGTTTGAAAATGAGCGGGTTCGTGTGTGGGACCTGCGGCTGGAGCCAGGAGAGGGAAGCGGTCTTCACCGGCACGAGCACGATTACCTTTATGTGGTTATCGGCGATGGTAAACTCAAGGGCGTCCAGGCAGACGGTACCGCGGGTGAGCCACGTGAAATGCAGGACGGAGAGGTCGTGTTTCACAAGCTGCAGGAGGAAGCGGTTCATGAAGCGGTCAACGCGGGGGAAACACCGTGGCGAAACATCGTGGTTGAATTCAAGGAGTAACCGGGTATGACGGAACCAGTAAAGACCAATGCCGCCGGAGTTCCCCTGCGGGCGCTCGGTAAAACCGGTTTGGATGTATCCATCATCGGGCTTGGAGGCGGTCATCTCTCGCGGAAACACCTAACCGAAGCGGATTCGATTCGACTCGTTCAGCTGGCCGTGGATGAGGGCATCACCTTCATGGATAACGCCTGGGATTACTGGGACGGAGAATCGGAACGGCGGATGGGGAAGGCGCTGCAGGGTCGGCGGGATGACGTGGTGTTAATGACGAAGGTGTGTGGCAGGGATCGAGAAACGGCCGAGCAGCACCTTCATGACAGCCTGGAGCGACTGCAGACCGATGTGATCGACGTTTGGCAGTTTCACGAGATCAACTATGACAACGATCCGGAATGGGTGTTCCGAGCGGAAGGCGCAATCGAGGCTGCGGTCGCTGCTCAAAAAGCCGGCAAGGTGCGCTTCGTAGGTTTTACCGGACACAAGAGCCCTCACATTCTCAAGGAGATGCTCGACATGGACTTTCCCTGGGACACCTGCCAGATCCCGACGAACGTGGTCGACTATCACTTTCGTAGCTTCACCCGAGAGGTGCTGCCGTTGGCCGTGCAACGGCAGATGGGAATTATTGGCATGAAAAGTCTTGGTGGGGATGCCCAGATTATCAAGGGGGCCGGGTTGACGGCCGAAGAGTGCCGGGCTTATGCGCTTTCGCTGCCGATCAGTACCCTGGTTTGCGGTATCGAGTCAGAAGAAAACATTCGCCAGGACGCCGCGATTGCGAGGGAGTTTGTGCAGGCGTCAGCAGAGCAGTTGGACGAGCTACGTGAGCGAGTTAGGGAACATGCCACCGACGGTCGCTACGAGTGGTTCAAAACAACGCAGTACTATGACTCGAAGGTCCATCGTGTCCAGCATGGGTTCCCGGAAGAGCTTCCAGGGCGTTAGCCCAGTCACCTAGTCGCGCTCGTAGACGAATTTTCCATTGACCATGGTTTGAAGAACCCGGATGTTCTTGATCTGATCGACTGGGCAGGCCTGGTAGTCACGATCGATAACGATCAAATCGGCGAGCTTTCCGGTCTCCAGGGAACCCTTGTGATCCTCTTCGAATTCCAGGTAGGCAGCGGTGCTCGTGTAGCATCGCAGGGCCTGCTGGCGGCTGATGCGTTGACTTCGCCCATGGATATTTCCAGCGTCATTCAGCCGGGTGACGGCAATTTGCATCAGCAGGAAGGGGTTGTAGGAGTTCATCGCACGGTTGGGGTCCATACCGATCATATGGTCACTATTAATGGCGGTAGGTATGTCCCCTCGTATCCAGTCACCGAGGCCGATAAAGCGATCAGCCCAGCGCGTACCATAAACGGCGGCAATGGCCTCGGAATCTCGGTAATAGAGGTAGCTTTGAGTGTCCACGCAAACGCCGAGCCGACGGGCCAGCGTGATGGAATCCCCAGAGGGAAAATAGGCATGCGTGAGAGTGAATCGCCGATCTACCAGGGGGAATTGGGCATTGGCCAGTGCCAGGGCTTCCAGGACACTGTCTACACCCGCATCTCCCGTCACGTGACAGCACATCTGCCAGCCCAGTTTATGCGCCTCGCGGAAAATATCTCGCATCAGGTTTACCGAATATTTGTTGCTGCCTGTCCAGGAGGGATCCTGGATCCCCTGGAGTGCGTAAAAAGAAATGCGACGAGGACCGTATGGTTCACGCAGGTGCGTTGTGCCCCAATGGATGCCCCCATCCACCGTGATCTTCAGGGGGCCGACGCGAACCCAATCGTCACCCTGGCCGGTCAGTAGGCCACTGGAACGAGTGAAACTGGCAACCTGGTCAGCGGAGCGAAATTGCTGTCGGATGGTATGTGTGGAGCGGACCGTCAATTGGCCAGAACGTTTAAGTGACTGGTACAGCTGGTAGCCAGTCTTATTGTTGGCGCGTTCGAAAATGCTGGTGATGCCAACCTGGTTGTAACGTCGATGGACCGCAACGAGCGCTTTCTTTTTCTCTTTGTCAGTCGTTTCCAGCGGGGGAAAGAATTTGCGTATGGAAGCGTCGCCACCAGCAATCATGAGAGGCATTCCATCAGTGTCACGGATGACTGGGCCGCCATCAACAGTTTTCGTCTGAGCGTTAACGCCCAGCAGTCGAAATCCGAGACGGTTAAGAACGTTCTTGCGAGCCGCA
>JAZADA010000325.1:0-4946 GCA_036124135.1 Planctomycetota bacterium
CACCTGCTTCCTGTCACCGCTCGCTAAAGGCCCAGAATTTCGTTCATATTATTCTTGTACATCTCCACTCCGGGTTGTCCATAAGGATTAATACCCAGCAGTTTTCCTTCGACCACCGTCGCCAACATCATCATCTGGAAAAACTGGCCCAGCGAATGTTCATCACCCGCGGGTAGGCGAATGTCTGCGGTCGGTCTTCCCACATCCTGGTAAGCACGATTGGTTCCTTCCAGTGCAGCCGCATTCAACGTCGACAAGGTCGCATCCTGGATACCATCCAGCGGATCCTCACCGTAGGCATGTGGCCCTACCGGCAAGGGATCGGTCCGGGAGCTGTCCACGATCAAGTTGGTGATCAACTTGTCACGCCGGCCTTCCTGGTGTTGCTGGGCACGCGAATGCAGGTCCTGGGTATTGAGTGTTGTCAGGGGCAAGGCACCACGCTCATCTTTCCCAAGGCTCTCGGCCAACAACTGGTCGTACCACAACCCCACGGCATTCAACGCATTTGACCAGACTGATAGAACCCGCGTATGAACTGCAGCCTGGGTCTCCAGCAAGTGGCAGGTTGTAACGTACTTCAGCACCTCATTGTCCAACAGGTTTGCCTGGCGAAAATGCTCATTCATCTGGGCGGCACCCTGCAACAACTGGACCACATCAAGACCGAGTATGGCAGCTGGTAAAAGACCGACTGCCGAGAGAATACTAAAACGACCTCCGACTGCATCCGGAACCGGGAATCGATCCTGGCATCCCAGTTTATCTGCCAGCGATCCCAGCCGCCCCCCCTCCCCGGTCACCGGGATCACTCTCTCCGCCAGGCGTTTCGCGTCATTTCCACAACTGGCCTGCAGGTAAGGCAACAGTTGCCGCAAGGCGGTTGCTGTCTCCAACGTTCCCCCGCTCTTGCTGATCACCACGATCGCCCATTCCTGCTCCAACCCTTCCGCCGGGCGGTTACCCCCGAGACGCTTAATCAAGGCCTGACTCGCATCATTATCAAGATGGTTCCCGCCAAAATAGAGCCGGGGGGTATGGTGGCGTTGTTCACGACTCAGCTCGTTGTGATACGGATCACAACAGGCCTCCATCAGTGCCCGGGCCCCCATGTAGGAACCGCCAATACCCAGCAGCGTCACGGCATCCACGGTATCTCGCAATCGTCCAGCTGTCTCCAAAATACGGCCGAGTTGGCTGGCGTCACCATGCTGCTGGTGTTCTTCCAGCAGGCGTTCCGGCAGGAGGTAAAAAGCTGCGTCCAGGGGCTCACGATCGGGAGGAATCGAAGTTCCCTCGAGCAATTTCGGATCACTCTCAACGACTTGCCGACGCGCATCAAGCAACCCAGGCTCCAGGGCCTGATGCTGGGCATCGGTAATACCCAGGTCCGCCAGACGGACTCCGGAACTGTCATATCGCAACAAGGACATAGAACCGATGTCTCAGAGAATCACGGGAGAAACAAACAGCGAAGTTCAACATATCCGACAGCTGGTGAAAACGCTAGTCGACACACAAACGCGGTTCCAGCACGGCACGGGTGCTTGCAGTTTTTCTCGTTTCTGTTACTAAATGGATGCTCACTTTTTTCTCCAACATGTCAGGACCCACTCCATGGATATCCATGATCTCACTCGCGGATTACACGTTCAAAATGACTCCAAGATCATCATGCTGGTCGCTGATGGGTTGGGCGGATTACCCATGGAAGTCGGTGGCTCCACGGAACTGGAAGCAGCTGCAACTCCCCACATGGATCAACTGGCAACACGGGGAGTCCAGGCTGCCAGCATCCCTGTCCTGCCGGGCATCAGCCCCGGCAGTGGACCTGGCCACCTGGGACTATTTGGTTACGACCCGATTCGCTACCAGATCGGTCGCGGTGCCCTGGAAGCAACCGGTATTGGATTTGAACTGCAGGCAAACGATGTCGCTATCCGCTGCAACTTTTGCACCCTCGATGACCAGGGCAATATCGTCGACCGACGTGCTGGACGAATCAGTAGCGAAGAAAGCCTGCCCCTGGTCGAGCGCCTGCGCAGCATCGAGATCCCGGACATCGAGATTTTCGTAGAACCTGTCAAGGAATACCGTTTCGTCGTTGTCTTTCGTGGTGCTGACCTGGGTGACCAAATCGATGATACGGATCCGCAGGCCACCGGCGTGCCCCCGTTAGAACCCACCGCCAATGATCCAGACAGCGAAAAAACGGTGCAGGTTGCCCGGGAATTTCTTCGCCAGGCTCGCGAATTACTGGCTGACCAGCCCAAGGCCAATTTCCATACCATGCGCGGCGTTGCAGCCAAGCCCAATCTTCCCAGTTACCAGGAAGTTTACGGGCTGCGAGCAGCTGCCATTGCCGTCTATCCCATGTACAAGGGCCTGGCCCGACTGGTGGGCATGCAGGTCGTGGGGGAACCCCAGACACTGAGCGAGCAAATCCAGTTACTAAGAGACCATTGGGATGACTACGACTTCTTTTTTGTTCACTTCAAATACACTGACAGCACAGGTGAAGACGGTGACTTCGAAGCCAAGCGACAGCGGATTGAAGAACTGGATGCCGCCATTCCGGAAATCGATGCGCTGGGTCCCCAGGTGCTTTTGATTACCGGTGACCATAGTACCCCCTGCTACCTGAAAAGTCATAGCTGGCACCCGGTTCCCACGCTGCTGGTTTCCGATCGCTGTCGCCCGGACGGGCATACCGAATTCAATGAATCCACCTGTATTCACGGAGGCCTGGGGCACGTGGAAGCCAAGTACCTGATGCCATTGGCCCTGGCCAATGCCGACAAGCTCGGCAAGTATGGTGCCTGATTCGAGTCCGTTCAGGGTCCTGATCTCAGGAAACGTGCATTCAGCCAATCTGCCAGGTCGCGTTGGTCACCCTGGTCTGAACACTCCACGACCAGGGCCAGTCGCCGAGCGTCACCCAGGGAAAGATTCATCCTGTGAACACCCTGGCCTCCACGCATGACGGGGCTGCTGGCAACACGTTGCCAGGAACTACTTGCTGGATCAGCTCCTGGTCGTTGCAAATAGATGGCAAACACGACACTTCCCTGCTTCTGGGCCTGGTCATCGATGCCAACTTCGACCTGGAACCGATCGTATCCTGGCGGAATATCGTAGGCCAACCGTGAAGTGCTATGCATCCCGATTCCCTTGCGATACAGTTGACCGGCGACTCGCAACTGACCACCGACGACGTTTCGATCAACATGGAAAGGCCACTGGATATCCAGGAAGGGAATATGCCGGTAATCAACTGACGGCAAGTCGCCAAGATAAACAACCCGACGACTAACGGGGCGAATCATGGCGACCTGATCCCAAGGGCTGCCCTTCGAAAGATGAGTCTTGACACGAATTGAGCCGGATAATTCACACTCCAGAACATCATCCTGGACGGCAATTTTCCGGACCTGCAACCATGAGCCTTCACGAAATCCAATACCTACCTTGACCATGTCTTTGACCGGTTTGCGAACCAGTGTTGTATTGAATCCCACGGCCACAACATTCTTGACCGGCACCCTCAGGGGAGCAGCTCGTTGTGTACTGCGCATCTGGAATGCTTGTTCCAGGTTTTCAGCGGAAACCTTTGCAAAGCCAGCCAGCACTCCCTCCACGGTATCCTTGTTCTGCAGGTAAAGCGTGTCCTCGCGTTCCGTGCGTTTCCCGATCCTGTCCAGCCAGCGATCACGTTGTACTGGATCAGACGATGGTTTAAGCAAGATACCCCGGATGGATTCCAGGGGCAGCAACGTTTCCTGCCACAGGTCAGACTGAATCACCAGGTGATCCCCGGTCAATCGCACGATCTCGGCAACCAGTAAACTACCGTCACCCAGTATCACGTGAGGCATGTTACCTGCCATACGCGACTGCCCCCAGCGCACAAGATCAGCTGCTGCGATCACCCGTTTTCCTTGCGCCTGCACCAGGTGGATCTTGCCGTCATCGGAAACAGACTGCAATCGCGCTTTGAAGGGCTCCCCATCCACGGGAATCGCAACGGGCGTTTGCCCCAGCAACAGGGGCGCACGGCCGACAACTGTCAACCATCCCATCATTAAAATCAAACTACGCATTACCGTCATGACCATGACCTAACGCCTAAAAATTGGCAGGTAGTTATTGGGCATCTGCAGGATCAGGCAAGCCATTGCCGTCGCATACTCGGGACAAATCATGTCTTTCCAAGATCCATTTTTCTGTTGACTCTCCAGTAATTCATCATGGATTCGTGGATACCATTGCTGCCAGTAGTCTCCCCCGGCATGCCACATGGCCTGGACTGCGTAATAATGTCCGTAGAAATAGTGTGTAGCGGTCCCGAACGCATCCGTCTTTGGCATATTGCTGCGCAGGTAGGCAAGTCCCTTGTGAACTTCATCTCCCTCGTAAATCCCGGCGCTATAAAGTGCCACGACGCCCGCTGCACTCCGCGGAAAAGAACTTTCGCCACCGGCAATCAGGTACATGAATCCCCCGTCTGCATTCTGGCTGCGTTTGACGTAGGCGGTACAACGATCAATAACCTCGTTGGGCACATGCAGGCCGGCATTACGTGCGGCTCGCAAGGCCATCACCTGGCAGATCGTTACCGAGAGATCCGCATCCCGGCGCTGAGGCTGATAACGCCAACCACCATCTTTATTCTGGGTGGTGACCATTAACTTAACCGCCCTGGAAAGTACCTTGCGTACACGCGGATCAGGTGACATGCCATAAACTTCTGCCAAGAACAAGGTAGCAAACCCATGGCCATACATTGGACCATGTGTATTCATGACGCCGGCATTAATGAATCCACTGTCCTGGGCATGAGCCATCACGAACTGAAGTGAACGTGTGACCTGCTTCCCGTAAGGACCCCGGGCGGGAGTACTCCCCTGTGCCAGGAAAGACATTCCAACCAGGCCACCCACGGCGAC